>VAWT01000086.1 GCA_005883415.1 Actinomycetota bacterium
GAGGACCGCGACCTTCATGGGGCCCGCGCGGCGCCCGCCGGGGCGATCGCTCTGGCACAAACGTCACAGCAATCCCCCGATGCTCCCGGCGTCGTGTCGTCACCGAAGTACCGCAGGAGCGCCTGGCGCCGACACTGATCCTTCTCCGCGTACTCCCATATGGCCCTGTACTGCCGCCACCGCAGCCGCTCGGCATCGCGGGCAGCGGTCAGGCAACTTGAGAGCACGGCCCTGTCCCAGTCGCCGGTGATCAGTCCCGCCACGCGGTCGGCGGGCGCCGGGAGGGGCTTGACGAATCCAGCTCGAACAAGGTGCCCGATCACCGCGCGCAGCGAGTCGCCGTCGTTCACGACACCCATCAAATCGTCGGCGTGAACGTCGTAGCGGCCGTCGGCGCCAGCCCAGCGCAGCCGCTCAGCCACGCGCTCGAATACCTCCTCCGCCATCCGTGAGCGCTGGATGAAGAAGACGTGCAGGCCCTTGTCGCGACGTTCTGAGAACAGAATGCACCGGGCCGGGGCTCCGTCGCGACCGGCGCGGCCCGCCTCCTGGTAGTAGGCCTCGAGCGACGCCGGAACCGCCGCGTGACACACGGTGCGGACATCGGCCTTGTCGATGCCCATCCCGAATGCGTTGGTGGCCACGATCACGGGGGCCGAGCCGGACATGAACCGCTCCTGCACCGACGTCCGGGCAGCGCGGTCAAGGCCGGCGTGGTAGGCGAGGACGCCTCCGGGCATCCCGAGCTCTCGGCTCAAGCTCGCGGCAAGCTGCTCGCTCGCGCTCCTGGTGCCGGCGTAGACGATCGCCGGCAGCGACTCGGACGCGGCCAGGGCCGCTGCCAGCCGCCGGCGCTTGTCGAGTGTGCCCCCGCAGCGGGTCACAGCGAACGTCAGGTTGGGGCGCTCGAAACCGGTCCGTACCCGGACGGGTTCCCGCAGCAGCAGCCGCCGGGCGATGTCGCCGGCCACGCGCGGAGTCGCGGTGGCGGTCAATGCCATCGTGGCTCTGGCACGAAGGGTGTGGGCCACCTCGGCCAGCGCGAAGTAGTCGGGGCGGAAGTCGTGGCCCCATTGCGACACGCAGTGCGCCTCATCGACGACGAATAGCCCGACCCGGGCTTGACCGACGGCGTCGAGGAATCCGCGGGCCGCGAACCGCTCCGGCGCGACATACAGAAGCCGTATTTGCTCAGACCTCGCGCGTTCAAGCGCGGAGGCGTTCTCGGCGGCCCGCCGCTGACCGTTGATCACCGCCGCCTGCCCGGGGGCGACCCGAGAGAGCGCGCCCGCCTGGTCCTGCATCAGCGACACAAGCGGCGACACCACCAGGGTCAGCTCGTGTCGCATCAAGGCCGGTAGCTGGTAGCAGACGGACTTCCCCGAGCCGGTCGGCATCACGACCAGCGCATCGCGACCGCCGAGCGCCGCGGCGACGGCCTCGGCCTGTCCTGGCCGGAAATGCTCGAAGCCGAAGATGCGGCGCAGGGCCTGTGCTGGGGCTTCCATGGAGGCGGGCGACCATAGCGCCGCCCGCGGCGGCTACGCGCGGACCAGGGGTAGCTCCGCCTCGAGGGCGTGCTTGCCGTTGGCGGACTCTGTGCCCTTGAGCGGATACTCCCCGCTGAAGCACGCGTCGCAGTGCTCGTCCCGGGAGCCGCCGATCGCCTCGTAGACGCCCCCGAGTGACAGGTAGTGCAGCGAATCGGCCCCAAGCTCGGCCGCGACCTCCTCGACCGACCGCCCGTGCGCGATCATCTCCTCGCGCGTCGACATGTCGATCCCGTAGTGGCAGGGGTGCTTGATCGGCGGAGCCGAGATCCGCAGGTGGATCTCGGCGGCCCCGGCCTCGCGCAGCATCTGCACGATCTGCCGGGTGGTGTTGCCGCGCACGATCGAGTCGTCGACCACGACGAGTCGCTTACCCTCGACGACCTCCGGGAGCGGATTGAACTTCAGCCGCAGTCCGTGCTTGCGGAGCTCCTGGCCGGGTTGGATGAACGTCCTCGCGACGTAGCGGTTCTTGATGAAGCCGTCGTCCTGGGGCAGGCCGGCTGCCCGCGCCAGTCCCCGGGCGGCGGGGTTGCCGGAGTCCGGGACCGGAATCACGACATCCGCCTCCACCGGCGCCTCGCGCCAGAGGATCTCGCCCATCTTGGCGCGCGCGACCTGGAGCACGGTGCCGCCCATCCGCGAGTCGGGGCGAGCGAAGTAGATGTACTCGAACACGCAGAACGCGCGGCGCTGATCACCGCCGATGATCCGGGAACGGAAGCCGTTCTCGGTCAACGTGATCATCTCGCCGGGCTGAACCTCGCGCAGGTAGCGGGCGCCGATCAAATCGAACGCGCACGACTCGCTGGCCACGCAGTACGAGGCCCGCCCGTCCTCTTGCTCGATCATTCCCAGGGCCAGCGGTCTCAGCCCGTGCGGATCGCGGAACGCCACCACCGCCTCATCGGTCATGACCACGGTCGAGAACGCTCCCCGCAGCCTGGGCACGATGTCAGCGACGGCGTCCTCGATTCCGCGCGCCTCATGGCGCGCGAGCAGGGCGGCGATGATCTCCGAGTCCGAGGTCGAGGCGAACGGAACCTCCTGGTGGCGTAGCTCGCCGTACAGCTCGACGGCGTTGATCAGGTTGCCGTTGTGAGCAAGCGCCAGCGTCCGGCTGTCGTCGCGCACCACCGGCTGTGCGTTCTGCCACTCGGAGGAGCCGGTGGTCGAGTAGCGGACGTGCCCGATCGCCATGTCGCCAAGCAGTGAGCGCAGAGTGTGCTCGTCGAAGACCTGGGCCACCAGCCCCTGGTCGCGGATGGCCATGATGTTCCCGTCTCGCGCCGCCGTTGCAATCCCCGCCGACTCCTGGCCACGATGCTGCAACGCGAACAGGGCGAAGTAAGCGAGTCGGGCGACGTCGTGATCGGGACCGTAGATGCCGAAGACGCCGCACTCGTCGCGTGGCCCGTCACGATGGTCGGAGAGAAGAGGCATGGCTGACCTCAGTGGTCGTCGCCATGGATATGGGCGCACCGAGAGACGTTACTGACGGATGACTGCCGAGGACGCCTCGAATGCGACCGTACTCATGGTGGCGGCCACTAGTTCAAGCGTAGCGGAGGCCGCCGTCGCGAACCCCGCTCAGCTCGGTAATTGGGAGCTTCAGCCGCCCCACGATCTCAAAGTCCTGTCCGCCCACTCGCCCGATTGTCTGAAATCCGGTCAGTCGATCCTGGGGGCCCGAGACCACGAACGCCCGTCCCGCCGCCTCCCCGAACAGCTCGAAGTCCCCAGGCAGCTCCACGGTCGCCCCAATGCCCCCGGCCAAACAACACTCGGCCAGTGCCACCGCCAAGCCTCCTTCGGCGATGTCATGGGCATTGTGTAGCGCCTCGGAGCGCACCCCCATCCGGACGATGCGCTGCGCATCACGGACAAAGCGACTCTCCGTGTCGGGGAGCGGACCGTGCGGAGGCTCACCCTGGAGCTTGGCGAGCTCCGAGCCGTTGAGCGATGGCTCAAACTCGCCGACCAGCGCGATCGCATCTCCTTCACACAGGAATCCCAGACGCCCAGCCTTCGATGCATCGGGGAGCTTGCCGACCATGCCGATGACCGGCGTGGGGAAGATCGCGCCCGTCGGGGATTCGTTGTACAGGGAGACGTTCCCACCAACGACCGGCACGCCAAGGGCCTCGCATCCCTCGGCGATGCCCTCGACGGCTTCCGTCAGTTGCCAGGCGACCTCAGGCTTCTCCGGGTTGCCGAAGTTCAGGCAGTTCGTCACGCCCAGCGGTTCAGCACCGACACAAGCCAGGTTCGCCGCACACTCGTAGACGGCCTCGGCCGCTCCCCGTCGCGGATCACACGCTACCCGGCGGCCGTTGCCGTCGATGGAGACCGCGATCGCGGATCCATCGGGGAGCTTGAGGACTGCCGCGTCGGCTTCGTCAGGACGTCGAACGGTTCGCGACTGGACGATCGAGTCGTACTGCTCGAAGACGGGTCGCCGTGAGGCGATATTGGGCGATCGAAGAAGAGCTAGCAAGGAGTCTCGCGGGGCGGTGGGCCCGCTCCCCGCGGCGTTCGCGCGCAGCGCATTAGCCGCGGGGGGTGGGCCCCCGCCGCGCGGCTCAAGCTCATAGGTCGGGCACTTATCGACCAATACCTCCACCGGGAGGTCGCCGACCACCTCCCCGCTGTTCAGCACTCGCACCTGACCTGAGTCCGTCACCTCACCGATCCGCGCTGCCAGCGTCTCCCAGCGCTCGCAGACCTTCGCCACCTCACCCAGCCGCTCGGGCTCGACCACGCACAGCATCCGTTCCTGCGACTCGGAGATCATGATCTCGAACGGCTCCATGCCCGGCTCGCGCAGGGGGACGCGGCTCACATCGATGTCGATGCCTACGCCGCCCTTGCCGGCCATCTCGGACGAAGCCGAGGTCAGGCCGGCGGCACCGAGGTCCTGGAGCGAGACGAGCAATTCGCGATCCAGCAGCTCTAAGCAGCACTCCATCAGCTTCTTCTCCGAGAAGGGGTCCCCGATCTGCACAGAGGGGCGCTTGGCCTCGTCGCCTTCGCCCAGCTCGGCGCTGGCGAGCACGGAGGCGCCGCCGATCCCGTCGCGACCGGTCAATGCGCCGAGCAGCACTACCACGTTGCCGACCCCAGCCGCGGCGCTGCGGATTAGCCGCTCGCGTGGCGCCAGGCCGAGGCACATGGCGTTCACCAGGCAGTTCTGCTCATAGCTCTCCTCGAAGTAGATCTCGCCCCCGACCGTGGGCACGCCGATCGAGTTGCCGTAGTGCCCGATGCCGGCGACGACCCGCTCGAGCAGGTAGCGGGAGCGCGGCGACTCGAGCGGCTCCCCGAAGCGCAGCGAGTCGAGCACGGCGATCGGCCGGGCCCCGACGGCAAACACGTCGCGCAGGATCCCGCCGACGCCCGTCGCGGCCCCCTGGAATGGCTCGACG
Source organism: Actinomycetota bacterium (assembly GCA_005883415.1). Classification (GTDB taxonomy): domain Bacteria; phylum Actinomycetota; class Thermoleophilia; order Solirubrobacterales; family Solirubrobacteraceae; genus Palsa-465. The sequence goes on from VAWT01000086.1 coordinate 4,976, forward strand.
GCGCTCGGGTGGTTGTGCGACTCGACCTTGAACGCCACCGCCAGCCCGTCGCCGACGTCAACCGCGCCCGCATTTTCGCCTGGGCCCAGCAACACATGGGGGCCTTCGATCGGGAGGCGGCGTAGCAGCTTGCGGGAGTGCTTGTACGCGCAGTGCTCCGACCACATCAGCGACAGCATTGCCAGCTCGACGCCGTTTGGCTCCCGGTCGAGCAGTTCGACGATCAGGTCGTACTCGCGGTCGGTTAGCCCCAGCTCTCTGTGGCGACTAAGCAACAACTCGGTCATCGATCTCCGCCCTGATCGACTCGAAGATGCGCAGGCCGTCGGTCGAGCCGGTCAGTGGGTCGACCGCGTGCTCGGGGTGCGGCATCAGGCCGAACACATTGCCCTGCTCATTGCACACGCCGGCGATGTCATCCTGGGACCCATTGGGGTTCTGTCCGGGCGCATAACGCAGCAGCGCGTGCACCGGATCGGGGGAGTAATAGCGGCCGGTGGTGTGCTTGACGGGCACCGACAGCCGCTGGCCTCGCGCGCACGCGCGCGTGAATGAAGTGTCGGGGTCGAGCACTTCGAGCTCGACCTGGCGGCAGACGAACCGCAGCGATGCGTTCGGCAAGAGGGCGCCCGGCAGAAGCCCGGCCTCGCAGAGCACCTGGAAGCCGTTGCAGATCCCGAGCACCAGCCCCCCCTCTTGCGCGAACTCGATCACGTCCTCCATGACCGGCGCAAATCGGGCGATCGCTCCGGCGCGCAGGTAATCGCCATAGGAGAAGCCGCCGGGGACGATCACGGCCTCGACCCCCTTCAAGTCCCGCTCCGCGTGCCAAAGGGGGACGGCGTCACCGACCAAGGTGGCGGCATCCAGCGCATCGACGTCGTCGCAGGAGCCCCAGCGCCGGCAGCGCCCGCTCGACTGCCTGGCCCTGTGGATCGAGAATCCCGCGCTTCGGGCGGACCAGCACCCTGGCGCGCATCAGGCCCCGGTGCGCTGCAGCCACTCGGCGAACGGCTCCCCGGTGATCCGCTCGTAGGCCTCGATGTACTTCTCGCGCGTGCGCGCGACTACCTCCTCCGGGATCTCTGGGGCCGGGGGCGTGCGGTCCCAGCCGGTCGAGGAGGCCCAGTCACGCACGAACTGCTTGTCGAAGCTCGGCTGTGAGCGGCCCGGCTCGTACTGATCGGCAGGCCAGAATCGCGACGAGTCGGGGGTGCAGACCTCATCTGCGAGCGTCAGTGTCCCGTCAGCATCGAGCCCGAACTCGAACTTAGTGTCGGCCAGGATGATCCCCCGCTCGAGCGCGTGCGCCGCGGCGTGCTCGTAGACGGCGATCGAGATCTCGCGCAGCCGCTCTGCCAGGCCACGATCGCCGATCAGCTCCGCCGCGCCCTCGAAATCGATGTTCTCGTCGTGCCCCTCCTGCGCCTTGGTGGCCGGTGTGAAGATCGGCTCCGGCAGCCTGTCGGATTCGCGCAGGCCGGCCGGCAGCCCGATCCCGCAGACGGCGCCGGTGCCCTGGTAGTCCTTCCACCCCGACCCGCTCAGATATCCGCGCACGACGCACTCGACCGGCAGCATCTGAAGCTTGTGGACGACCATTCCCCTCCCGCGCGCCTCGCCAGGAACCCCATCGGTGAGCGAGATCACGTGGCCCGGCACGACGTCAGCCGTCCGCTCAAACCAGAACGCCGACAGCCCCGTCAGCACCTTCCCCTTGTCAGGTATGGGCGTGGGGTGCACGACGTCGTAGGTCGAGACACGGTCGGAGGCGACGATCAGCAGCTGGTCGCCGAGGTCATAGATCTCGCGGACCTTCCCGGAGGCGAGGAGTGGCAACTCGTTCAGGGCGGTCACGGATGCGATCCTAGCGGCAGGTGCCGACGCGACTTGGCGCCCTGGCGGCTCGCGGTGTGGCGAACCCGTCAGCCGAGCGTCGCCGGCACTGGCGCGATCTGCTCGAGCCGCCCGACGATCACATCGGCATAGCGGACGTAGGAGCCGTAGTCGAAGATCGCGTCCAGGTCGAGCCCGACGCCCGCCTCGTCAGCAGCAAGCAGGTCGCGCAGCGATGTTCGCTCGTCGAGTGCCCGCTGCGTGAGGCGCTGAACCACCCGGTAGGCATCGTCGCGATCACAACTCTGCTGAACCAGCGCGAGCAGCACCCGCTGGGAGAAGACCGCGCCCCGGGTCAGCTCGAGGTTCTCGCGCATGCGCTGCTCGTTGACCACCATTCCCTCGACTAGGCCGATCGCGCGATCCTGAAGATAATCCAGCAGCGTCGTCGAGTCGGGCAGGACGATGCGCTCCACCGAAGAGTGCGAGATATCGCGCTCGTGCCACAGGGCCACATCTTCGAGGCCGGCCAGGGCGTTTCCTCGCAGCACTCGCGCCAGGCCCACGATCTGCTCGGACTTGATCGGGTTGCGCTTGTGGGGCATCGCGCTAGAGCCCTTCTGGCCGGTGGAGAAAGGCTCCTGGACCTCGGAGACCTCGGTCCTGGCGAGAAGCCGGAGCTCGGTCGCGAACCGCTCGAGGCCCGCGCCGGCCAGGGCGATCGCTTGCAGCAGCTCGGCGTGGCGGTCCCGCGCGACGACCTGGGTGGAGACCGGCTCGCGCTCGAGTCCCAGCCGGGCCAGGACCCGCTCTTCGAAGTCAGGCGACGTCGCGGAGTACGTCCCGACGGCGCCTGAGATCGCTCCGACCGTGGACTGAGCGAATGCCCGCTCCAGACGCCGGGCGTTGCGGTCCGCCTCGAACGCGTAGGAAGCCAGCTTGATCCCGAAGGTCGTCGGCTCGGCGTGGATCCCGTGAGTGCGCCCCATGGTCAGCGTGTGAGCGTGCTGGCGAGCCCGGGCTACCAGCGCCTCCACGAGCCGCCGCGACTCGGGCAGCACGACCTCGGCAACCCGCCGCAGCTGGAGGGCCAGGCCCGTGTCGAGCACGTCGCTCGAGGTCAGCCCGTAGTGAATCCACCTGCCAGCCGGGCCGGCGGAGGCGGCCAGCACGTCGACGAACGCGGCGACGTCGTGGTCGGTGACCCGCTCGCGCTCGGCGATCTCGTCGACCGTGAAGGTCGCGCGGCGAATCGCATCGAGCTCCTCGGATGTTGGCCCTTCGATCTCCTCGCACGCCGCCACCTCGACCTCGCGCATGGCCTCGAACCGAGCGCGATCGGACCATATGGCATCAAGCTCGGGACGCGTATAGCGCGGAATCACGCGTTCACTGGATCTTCAGCTGC
>VAWT01000409.1 GCA_005883415.1 Actinomycetota bacterium
GGGCATCCAGCCGATCACGCTCGGTTCCGTTGTCTCGGCGCCGAAGAACGACAGCGGCGTGACGCCGTTCGAGCGCAGAGCGTCACAGGCCGCGCGGACGTCTTCGAGCGGCACCCGGAGCGCGATGTGGAGCGAGAGGCCCATCGGCGCCGATCCCAGCGACCACAGACCTAGCATCGCCTCGCCCGGGTCGCCGATCCAGAAGAACGCGGCTCCGCGCTCTGGCAGCTCGAGAGCGAGGGGCAGACCGACCACCTCGCGGTAGAACTCGATCGAGCGGTCGAGGTCGCTGACGGTGAGATGGGCTTCGAATAGACCGGTGGGCTTCGGCATGGCTGTCATCTGGACCTCTCCTCTGATGACACCCGAGCGCGCCCTTTCCTTCCAGCGACCCCGTGAGGTGTTCATCGCCTCGCGATGACATCGCCTCGCGATGTCAGTCAACGGAGGCACAGATGATGGCGATCTGGAAATTCTGTAGCGCGCCGTCAACCCCCGCTACCGGCCCGCGCCTGGCGACAGGTTTCACTCGGGCACGTGGAATCGATTGGTCGGCCCGCGCCGGTTTCGCGCAGCGGTCATCGTCCGCCCGGCCGGGACATTCCACATCGGGCACACCGCCTGAGCTGAACATTGGGGGAGCTACGGTTCGGAAGGTTTTCCGTCAGCGCACGTCTAGGTGAATAGTCGTGGCCTGCGGGCAGTGACCGTAGCCGGCGGGAGCGGCTGAGTCCGGCCCCCACCAGACGAGCAGGACGCGCGAACGGAGCAACCTTATCCGCCGCGCATCAGCAAAGCGACTAATGAAAAGGAACAACGTGAACCTACACCTACCTACTTACTCCCGCCGGTCGCGGCTGCGCCGGCTGGCGACGACGGTCGCGACGCTCGGGCTCGCCGCACTCGCCCTTCCAGCTGGCTCGCTCGCACATCAGCACCAGAGCGCTTCTGTGAGCGCTTCGGTCAGGCACGGCACGCTTGAAGTCAGAGGCAGCAGCCATGCCGACGCCGTCGCGCTGCGCCTGAAGGCCGGCGACCCGAGCACCGTCCAGGTCGACGTCGGCAACGATGGTTCGGCCGACTTCTCGTTCCCGCGTATGCATCTGAGCGCCATAGACGTACAGATGGGCGCGGGCAATGACACCGTGCTGATTGACGACTCCAACGGCAGCGTCGACGGCTCCAACGGCACGTTCCCGGCGATCCCGACCACAATCGCCGGCGGTCCCGGCGACGACAAGCTGATCGGCGGGGCCGGAGCCGAGAAGCTCAAAGGCGGCGCGGGCAACGACACCGTCGGCGGCGGCAAGGGGAACGACACGGCCTATCTCGGCGCTGGCAACGACACCTTCGCCTGGGATCCCGGCGATGGCAGCGACACCATCGAGGGCCAGGACGGCACCGACACCATGCTCTTCAACGGCGCCCCCGCAGCGGAGAACGTCAACCTGTCCGCCGACCATGGGCATTTGAAGTTCGTTCGCGACGTGGGCAACGTCACCATGGACACCCACGGCGTCGAGCGCGTCGACTTCAACGCCCTCGGCGGGTCTGACCACGTCACCGTCAACGACCTCACCGGCACCGACGTGACCCAGGTCAACCTCGACCTCGCCCAAACGCTGGAAGGCAGCCCTGGCGACATCGAAAACGTCACGGTCAACGGCACCAACGGCGACGACACGATCAACCTCGCCGGCAACGGCTCGGGAGCGGACGTGACCGGGCTTGCCGCGGCCGTGTCGATCGTGCACGCCAATCAAAACGACACGCTCACGGTGAACACGCTCGCCGGCAAGGACAACGTATCCGCAACCGGCGTGTTCGGAATGCAGGTGTCAATCAACCCCCCTCTCCGCTAGAGGTCTGACTGGCGGCCCCCACCGACAGAGTCGGGGGCCGCCCACGCGATCGCGAGCGCCGGCCCGGA
>VAWT01000087.1 GCA_005883415.1 Actinomycetota bacterium
CGTTCCAGCCGAACAGCTTCGGGAGGATGACCGTGTGACCGAGGCTCGAGATCGGGAACAGCTCGGTCACCCCCTGGATCACCCCGAGGATGATCGCTCTGAAGGCGGTGAAGCCGTGGTGGCTGACGAGCGCGACCGTGAGCATGAGCGGGCGGGAACCCTACCTAGCGCCGCCTAACGAGAGGCTAAGCGCATGGCCCCTGGGCGATCTGGACCGCCAGCAGCTCGAGCTGCGCCAGCTCCGAGTGCGTCCGAGCGGCGGTGTCTGGGAAAGAGATCGTCCCGTCCTTCAGCTTGACGGTATACACGGCGACCGTGTTAGCGGTTCGAGGGATGTTCAGTCGGTTCTTGGCGTCGTTGTCGAGTGTGGTAGCGAGGTCGCGGGCCTGGAGCAGAAGCTTGTCCGGGAGCGGTTTCGCCGCGCCGCCGTTGCATCGAACGGTGCCGCCGTCGTTGACCAGCAGCGTCAGCCGCGATCCGGCGCCCGTGCGTGTGATGAGAAACAGATCCCCGGACTGCACGGTGAGGCAGGCAGACAGTGCCGCCGCCAGGCACACCAGGGCCGTCGCGGCGGCCAGGCGGCTGCTAGATAGGGCACCCATGCTCAGAGATCGTGCCGGATCTCGCGCCGGTACCTTCCTGACTCGATTTACGACGATTACTTCCGCCTGGAAACGCGGTCTAACTTGCCGATGCCCATGAGAACCGAGGAACAACCCACAGCGATCGCCGCCATGTGCCTGCGGCGCACATTCAAGGGCGGCATCGAAGCAGTGCGCGACATCGACCTGGCGGTTTCGGCCGGCGAGGTGTTCGGCTTCCTCGGGCCGAACGGAGCGGGCAAGACCACCACCGTACGGATGCTGTGCACGCTTTTGCCCCCCACATCCGGCAGCGCCACGGTGGCGGGTCTCGACGTCGTCGGGGACGGGGCCGCCGTACGACGCAGCATCGGCGTCGCGCTGCAGGAGATCGGGCTCGACCCGGTGCAGACCGGGCGCGAGCTGCTCGAGTTGCAGTGCGGGCTGTACGGCATCACCGGGCGTAGCGGGCGCGAGCGCGCGGCCGAGCTGCTCGAGCTGCTCGGGCTGACTGATGCCGCCGACCGCCGCACGAAGACGTACTCCGGGGGTATGAAGCGCCGGCTCGACCTCGCAAGCGCGCTCGTCCACTCGCCCCAGGTGCTGTTCCTGGATGAGCCGACGACCGGCCTCGACCCGGCTTCGCGGTTGACGGTCTGGGACGAGGTCCGGCGCATCAACGCCAGTGGGACAACTGTCTTCCTCACCACCCAGTACCTCGAGGAAGCGGACAAGCTCTGCGACCGCGTGGCGATCATCGACGATGGACGGATCGTCGCCGAGGGCACGCCGGAGCGCTTGAAGGCCGAGATGGGCCACGACGTCGTCTCGGTGTCGCTGAACGGGGCGGACCCGGACGCCACCCAGTCCGCTCTCGCCGGGCTCCCCGGTCTCGAGCGAGTTATGCCTGAACCGGGCGCGCTCGCGCTGTACGTCGCCGACGGCGCCAACTCGATCGCCGAGATCGTCCGCCGCCTGGACCGTGACCGGATCGAGGTGGGAGCGATCTCCGTCGCTCGACCGTCGCTAGATGACGTGTTCCTGAACGCCACCGGACGCCGGCTCGAGGGTCAGGAGCAGTCGCAGGAGGCCGAGCAATGACCGAGGTCCTGCTCCTGGGACGCCGGGCGGTGCGCGAAGTCGTCCGCTATCCGGAGGCCACGATCCCGACGCTGTTCATCCCACTGTTCTTCCTGGCCGTCAACATCGGCCAGGTTTCCAAGACGTTCCCCAGCTCGACCCCGTTCCTCAGGGGCCAGGGATATGTCGCCTTCCAACTGCCGGTGTCGCTGATGTTCGCGGTGGCCACCGCAACCTCGGGCCTGGCGCTGGTGACCGCGATCGACCTCGGCTACTTCGACAAGCTGCTGGTGGCCCCCATCCGGCGCTCATCGATCATCTTCGGCCGGCTGGCGGCCGACCTCGTCCGCGGCATCGGAGGCTCCGCGCTCGTGCTGCTGTTCGGCATCGCGCTGGGCGCGCATGTCGAGAGCGGCGTGGCCGGAGCCGTTGTGATCGTCCTGCTGGCGGCGATGTTCGGCGTCGCCTACGCCGGGTTCGGGATCCTCATCGCCCTGCGCACCCGCAACGTGCAGGCCACCCAGTCGAGCTTTCTGTTGTTCTTCCCGCTGCTGTTCCTGACGCCGAACTTCGTCCCGTTCGACCGCCTTTCCCCGGCCATGGAGACGCTGGCCAGGATCAATCCCGTGAGCTACGTGATCGTCGGCCTGCGCTCGCTCGTGATCGACGGCTGGAACGCCGGCGACATCGGCATCGCCATTGGCGTCATCGTGGCCCTGGGCGCGGCGCTGACGGGGCTGTCGCTGCACACGATCGCCACGTACGACCGCTAGAGCGACGCCGCCCCGGGGGCTAGTGCATGGCCTTCATGGCGTGCATGGCGCCGTGGCCGCCCGGCACCACGAGCCCGGGCACGTCGTGGGGCATCGCCATCACCCCGATCGCCAGCACCAGCAGAACAGCTGCAGTGCCCCAAGTCGCCGCCTCGCGCCAGGGCAGCACCTTCTCGAGCGCTATCAGAGCCGCGACCACCCAACGGGCTTCGGCATTTGCCCAAGCAGACATCCTTGAGCGGGGTCAACTCGTACACCGCCGCCAGGACGAGAACCCCACCGGCGAAGAAGCGGCCGCCTTGATGCCAACCCAAATCGCCGCCCAGAATCGTCCGGCCGAGCCTGAACACGCCGTAGGCGAGCAGTCCCGCCGCACCCCACACCAGCAGGTAGCCGCCGGCAAACAGCAGCGGGCGGGTCACCCCGCGGCTGCGAGTCATCCGGGCATACAGCGCGACGGTCGGTGCCAGCGAGGGGAACATCATGGCCGCCATCATCACCACCCACACCCCTATGAACCAGCCGAGCGCACCTAGATCGGTGCCCGGGCCGGAGTCCATGCCGGCCATGCGGTCGACGGTCGACCACCAGGCGAGCGCCGTCAAGCCGACCAGCAGCGCGATCAGCCCAATCCTGGCGCGGACAGCAGCGAACGCCGGTGCGAGACCGGCGCTGTCGGCCCGCTCCGCGGGGACGGAAGCGATCATAAGCTCACGCGGCCCAGGCGAACTCGGACGTTGAAATGCCCGTCTTGCCCTCGTACTCGATGCCAAAGGCGCTGATCTTCGAGCGCTTGGCCTCAGCGGCGTTGAATTCCGAGGAGACAGGATGGAACATCCCGACGAGCCGGACCGGCTGCCCAGTCTCGCTGCCGAACGGGACGATGTCTTCGATCTCGAAATCGATCGCGTCCCCGATCCGGACGCTGTGGCGCAGCCCTTCTTCGACGACCTCGAACCGCGCCCGCTCCACGCCCAGCATCTCGCCGACGAGGGGCAGAACGCCCTCCATCGGGCCGCCCTTCTGCCCTGAGAAGACTGCCCCGAGCTTCTCCATCTGTTCGTCCGTGGCGCGTTCGTCGATGAACATGCCCAGACGCCAGTTCCCCTCGGTCATGATCTTTGGCGTGTCTGCGACCACCGCCACCGCAAGCCCGCTCACGTCCGTGTCCTCGATTGCACCGTCAGCGATATCGAAGACGAGCGTCACGCGGCAGTAGTCATAGGTCGCGCCGTGGTCCATCGACATATTGCACGGGCACATGAGGTCACACGAGCACGTCTCGAAGTACGATCCCTCTAGCTTCCAGGACATCAGGACCTCCGGGTCCGAGTGACTGTTCCAGACGATTATCCGCGCCGGGGGATGACGGGGTCAACCCCTGCTAGGAAGCCCACCTACCGGCTCTCCACCACGATCGCCGCTCCCCCCCGCCGCGGGTCGCCACCGCCAGACAGGGCTCCGCTCGAATCGCGCGCGACCGCCTGGACCCCGCCGAAGAACAGGTTGCGGTCACGAAAGCGGGCGATGGGCTGGTCGGTCGACTCGATGGCGCTCGTGTCGGCGCCAGGCTCGGCATAGACAACGCCGTCCTCGTAGTGGATGCGCGGGGCTTCCACGGCTTCCGAGGCAGGCAGCCCCTCATCGATGACGCGGATGATCGTCTGGAGGATGGCCGACCGGATCCGGTTCGAGCCCGCGCTGCCCAGGACCAGCTCAGGCGCGGAGTCTCGTAGGACGGTTGTGGGAGCCATCATGCTGGGCAGCCGCCTGCCGGGCGGATGGCGGTGAAAGCCCAGGGGATTGAGATCCTGCTCCCCGAGCATGTTGTTCAGATGAACCCCAGTACCGGGCACGACGATCCCCGAGCACGAGCCGTTTGAGCAGGTCACCGAGCAGGCCCAGCCCTGCGCGTCGAGGACGGAGATGTGGGTCGTTGATCCCAGCGGTGGCGCGGGGGCTCGCCGCGCCAGGAACCGCTCGACGAACTGGGGGTCGTCCAGCCCCTCCAGGAACTCCGGCGTGCGAACCGCCTGGGTCCGCTCCATCACGGCGACGATCCGCCTGACGTCGGGCGGTGCCGGATCCTGATCGAGCGAGGCCAGGGCGTGGGCGATCAGGATCCCACCGGCGGAAGGGGGCGGATTGGTGAGCACGTCTCGCCCCCTGTATCCGACTCTGACCGGCTTGCGGGATGCGACCTCGTACGCCGCGAGATCCTGGGCGGTGAGCGTCCCGCCCTGGCCTGACACCCACTCGACGATCGCGTCGGCGATGTCGCCGGAGTAGAAAGGGCCCTTCCCGTGGGCGGCGAGGCGCTCCAGCGAGTCGGCCAGCTCGGGCTGTCGGACCTGCTCTCCGACGCCCAGCACGTGACCATCGGGAGCGAATAGCGCCGCGGCCTCGGGGGTGGCGGTGACGATGTCCGCCAGGATCTCGAACACGTACGCCTGCTGGATGTTCAGCTCGACCCCCTCGCGCGCCAACGTGGCGGCCGGCCGCACGAGCTCCGCCAGCGGAACGCTCCCGTACCGGCGGGCCGCCTCGCAGATTCCGGCCGGCACTCCGAACGTTCCCACCGACGCCGCGCCGATGTTGAACACCTGGATCGCGTCGCCGAAGGAAACGCTGATTGGCACGAGCTCCTCTCGCCGCGCCGGATCGGCGCCGCGGCCGGGAGCCTCGACGAAGAAGTCGAGCAGGACGGGCTCCTCTCCCGGTGCGGCGACCAGCATGTAGCCGCCCGCGCCCAGCCCGGTGAGAAGGGGCTCGCAGGCGAATGAGACGAGCATCGCGCCCAGCGCGGCATCGACGGCATTGCCGCCCTGACGGAGTACGTCAGCACCGGCCTGTGTCGTTCGAGGATGGCCCGCGGCGATGACGCCGAGCTCGAGGCCGCCCACCGGCCACTACCGCCGGGGGATGAACTCCGGCACGTCCAGCTCCATCGGCGTCCGGGTGTCCGACTTTCGCTCTCCGCGGGCCTGGCGCTCGCGGATCCGGCTGACCCGCGGTTCGCCCCGAGGCTCCCGCATACGGTCACCGTTGCGCTCCAGCCGTGACGTCCGCTGATCGGCTGAACGTCGGCGCGAGCTCGTCTCGCCGTAGCCGGTGGCGACCACCGTTACCCACACCTGGTCTTCGAGCTTTTCGTCGACCATTGCACCAAAGATGATGTTGGCGTCGGGATGGGCCGCGTCCGCCACCGCCCTGGCGGCCTCGTTGACCTCCCACAGCGACAAGTCCGCGCCCCCCGTGATCGAAAGGAGGATCGACCGCGCGCCATCCATGCTCGTCTCGAGCAGTGGCGAGGAGACGGCCTTCTCGGCGGCTTCGAGCGCACGACGGTCGCCCGTCCCCATCCCGATGCCCAGCAACGCAGAGCCCGCCCCCGACATGATCGTACGCACGTCGGCGAAGTCCAGGTTGATGAGGCCTGGGAGCGTGACCAGATCGGAGATGCCTTGCACGCCCTGGCGCAGGACGTCGTCGGCCACCCGGAAGGCCTCGACCATCGACGTGTTGCGGTCCAGCACAGTCAGCAGGCGGTTGTTGGGGACGACGATCAGCGTGTCGACCTCGTCGCGAAGAGCGGCGATTCCGGCTTCGGCCTGATCACGCCGCCGCGTGCCCTCGAACTGGAACGGGCGGGTGACGATCCCGACCGTGATGGCGCCGACCTCGCGTGCGATCTGCGCCACGATGGGAGCCGCGCCGGTACCGGTGCCGCCGCCGGCGCCTGCGGCAATGAAAACCATGTCCGAGCCGCGCAGCATGGCTTTGATTCGGTCGTACTCGTCCTGGGCAGCCCGCCGGCCGAGCTCCGGGTCGGAGCCCGAGCCGAGGCCACGGGTCACGCCGCCGCCGATGTGCAGCGTGTCGTGCGCGGCCGAGGTCTGAAGCGACTGAAGGTCGGTGTTGATCGCCAAGAACTCGACTCCCTCGATCTCGGCCTCGACCATTCGGTTGACGGCGTTGACACCGGCTCCACCGACGCCGGCTACTCGCAGGACCGGCGTAGACCGTGCCTGGACCGGCACCGAGCCCGGAGCAAATGCTGATGCCGGGCGCTCGGGCCGAGCGAACACGTCCTCCTGCGCAGCCCTCGGCTCGCTCCGCTCGAGCACGTTCTCGGGGATGTCCGCCGAGAAGGCGTGGCGCAGGCGCTCCTGCGGCGAGGGGATATGTGCCGTCTCCTGCTCGAGCGCATCGGGCTGCGATATCTCTTCGGGTGGAGTCTCCGGCTGCTGGGGGGCCGCGCCCTGCTCGGGCGGCGCCGGCTGCTCGGGTGGCGCCTGCTGCTCGGTAGGAGCTCCTTGCTCCGGCGTCGGCTCCTTCGCGCCCGCGTCCTCCGCCGTCTTTCGGAACAGGGCCGCGAGCGGCCCCTCGCGCATGCTCGCGCGCTTACCGGTTGGCATTTGAGAGGACCTCCTTCGCGAGCTGCCTGTAGGAATGCGCCGCCACCCCGTCGGGATCGTACTTCAGCACCGACATGCCCTTCACGGGTGCTTCGGCGAACCGTATCGTCTTGCGTATCCGGGAGGCAAACACTCGGTCGCCGAAGTTCTCTTCCAGCAACTCGATCGCCTCCTTGGCGTGGAGCGTACGCGTATCGACCAGTGTCGGAAGGATCCCCTCGATGTCGACGTTGGGGTTGAGGTTCTCGCGGATCATCGCCAGCGTGTTCTGCAGCTGGATCAAGCCGCGCATCGACAGATATTCGCATTGGACGGGGACGATCACCTTGTGCGCGGCCGTCAGGGCGTTGATCGTCAAAAGCCCAAGGCTCGGTGGCGTGTCGATGAACGCGAAGTCGTAGTCGCCCTCGATGTCCTTGAGCGCCTTCTGTAGCGACCGCTCCCTGCCGATCATGGTCGACATCGCGATCTCCGCCCCCGCCAGATCGATCGACGCACAGGCCACATCGACCTCTCGCTTCTGGATCACCTCCCTGATCGGAACGTGGTGCACGAGCACGTCATACATCGAGCGCTCGAGGGTGTCGGGATCGATGCCCTGGGACATCGTCAGGTTGCCCTGCGGATCCATGTCGATGCACAGGACGCGGTGGCCTTCCTCGGCGAAAGCGACCGCCAGGTTGAGCGTGGTCGTAGTCTTGGCGACGCCACCCTTCTGGTTGGCGAGCGCGATCACCTTGAGGGTCTGAGTGGCAGAGGGCGCGGTTGCGTCAGGTAGCTGCATACGGGCCTCTATTCGCACGCGCGCGCCAGAATCCTCCGAGCCGGCGTGAATCCCTGTGCGGCTGCCTCCCAGTATGTTCACCCGCGTGTCCGGACTCCTAGATCGACGGCTCATATTCGTCACCGGCAAGGGCGGCGTGGGGAAATCGACCGTGGCCTGATCGACCCCCAGCACGCGATGGAGGAGTACCTGGAGGTCAAGGCCGGACCCGTAGGGCATGCGCTCGGCTCGAGCAGGCTGTTTCACATCTTCGCGATGGCCACGCCGGGCATGCGCGAGCTGCTGAGCATGGGGAAGGTGTGGGAGCTGGCCCAGCTCCACCGCCGGACGCGCGGCGCCGCTCCCTACGACCTGGTGATCGTGGATTCCCCAGCGACAGGCCATGGCGTGGGGCTGCTGCGCACTCCGAAGATGTTCGCCGACATCGCGCGCGTGGGCCCGATCGCCCACCAGGGGAGAACGATCGCCCAGACCATCGCCGACCGACAGTTCACCGCGGTGATCGCCGTGTCGACCCCGGAGGAGATGCCGGTCAACGAGACCCTCTCGCTGCGCGACGCTCTGCTTCGCGAGCAACTCGATCTCGACTCAGTGATCGTCAACGCCGTGTACCCCTCCCGGTTTGACTCCGACCAGATCGCTCGAGTCGAGCGGGCGCTCCAGGACTCCCCGTCTGTGCTCGCTCGCGGCGCTCTGAGAGCCGCGCTGTCGGAGCACGCCCGCGGCGAGACGCAGCGGTCACAGCTCGCTCGGCTGAGGTCGGGCCTCAGCATGGACGGCCAGCTGCTCGAGCTGCCGTTCGTCTTCTCCGAGGAGCTCGCACAACCGCAGCTCCAGTCGCTCGCAGACGTGCTCGAGGCCGGGCTGAGGAGTGCCGGAGGCTCGCGGCGGTGAGCATCGCGACCCTGCTCGAGGGAAAGCAGGTTTGCGTCTGCGCCGGATCGGGTGGCGTCGGCAAGACGACCACCTCGGCGGCGATCGCGCTGGGGATGGCCGCTCGCGGCGCCAAGGTCGCGGTGGTCACGATCGATCCCGCGAAGCGGCTCGCCAACGCGCTCGGCTTGGAGGAGCTCCAGAACGAACCGCGGCGGGTGGAGCCCGAGCGGCTCGCGGCTGGCGAGATCGAGGTGGAGGGCGAGCTGTGGGCGATGACGCTCGATCCGAAGCGGACCTTCGACGAGTTGATCGACCGCGTGGCGCCCGACCCCGGGCGGGCTGCCGAGATCAAGGACAACCGCGTCTACCGCGAGCTGTCCAGCGCCGTCTCCGGCTCACAGGAGTTCACGGCCGTGGCCAAGCTGTTTGACCTCGACCGCGAGCGCGACTTCGACCTGCTGGTGCTCGACACGCCCCCCTCCCGCAGCGCGCTCGACTTCCTCGATGCGCCTGGCCGGCTGACCTCGTTCTTGGAGGGCAAGGCGCTCAAGGCCTTCATCCGCCCTACAGGCTTCGGGATGCGGATCCTGGGCCGGGGAGCGGCGCCGGTGCTGGCTGGCCTGCGACGGGTCACCGGCGTTGATCTGCTCACCGACCTTTCCACGTTCTTCACGTTGCTGGGCGACATGACCGAGGACTTCAGCGCGCGAGCGGCGCAGGTGGAGGAGATGCTGCGCGCGGACACCACTGCCTTCCTCCTGATCACCTCGGCGCAGCGCGAGCCGATCGACGAGGGGATCTGGTTCTGCCGGACGGTGGAGGCCGGCGGGTTGCCGTTCGCCGGCGTGATCGTGAACCGCGTCCATCACGACATGCTCGGGGATGCGGAGCCCGATCACCTCGACGCCGCGCTCCAAGACAGCGTCGAGCCCGAGCTGGCCCGGGCCGTGGCCCAGAATTTCCACGACTACCACGTGCTCGCTCGGCGCGATGACCACAACATCGCCCGCCTGCGCTCAGAGCTCTCCGACCGGCCGCTGCTGCTGGTCCCACAGCTCGACGACGATGTGCACGACTTCCACGGTCTGGCGCGCGTCCACCGCTATCTGTTCGCGTCGGATTCAGAGCGCGAGCGGCTGATCGCGGACGTGGTGGCGTGACCTCCTCCCAGGCTCGGACTGTCTTGCGAGAAGGCGATGTGGGCCCAACCGTTCAGGTCGGTATCGACGCCGAAATCGTCGAATAGCTGGCGTCCCGTGGTGCAGGTGGCGCCGCTCTCGCACACGCTTCCTTTGTGGACCGCCATCAGCTGCTGTGGCGTCCCCCAGCTGCCGCCGACGTTCTGGGCGAAGTACACGGACCAGGTCTGGTTGCTGGTGCTCGGCGCGCCGTAGTACACGAGGTCCACGCCGCTCGAGGTCGCCGCCAGCCAGGGGAAGATCGCCTGAGCGGTGTTGGTAGAGACCGCTGGCGAGCACGTCCAGCTCTGGCCGTGGTCGGTCGACTCGGCGGTGTAGATGTTGTGATCGTCGGACCACGCGAACCACACGTCGCCGGCCGGATCGACTGACACGTTGGGGAAGTTGTGGTTCAGGTCCGTGGACGCCGAGGCGACGCTGCACGGAATCGGCTGATCGGACCACGTGTGCCCACCGTCGCTCGACACGCCCACGAACGCCTCGTTGTTGTGCGACCCCGAGGAGCTGGAGGGCGCGACGAACGCCTGGTAGGCGTAGAAGTTGCCCGCCGACGGAATGTTGGCGTGGTCGATCACGACGTTGCCGATTTCGTTGCTGGAGGACTTGTAGTCGGTCGGGGGGATTACCTGCGAGATCTGCGTGTAGCTCTGGCCGTCGTTGTCCGAGCGCAGAACGTCGATGTCGCTGGTCGTGACATCGTGGTAGGTGAGCAGCGACGTGTCGGCGCCAAAGGCCGCGATCCACGGGCGGTCGTCGAGCGGAACGCCGATCTGAAGCGGGGTGTTCGAGAACGTCGTGCCGTTGTCGGTCGAGTGGGCGACGTTGACCGACCCGAGGTTGAGGCTCGACACGTACAGGTTGTAGTTGCCGCTCGAATTCGCCGCGCTCGCCAGCGCCAGGTCGATGTCGCCGCCGGAAAGTCCGATACCGCCGGTGGCATTCGGCTGCCCGCGGTACTCGAGTCCGCAGCCGGAGGCACCTGCCCCCCCGACGGCACCCAATCCGCGCCATACCTGGCTGCCGCCCCCCAGCCCCTGCTCGGAGCCGAGGAACACGTTGTCGGCGCGTGAAACATGGATTGCCGGCTCGCCCGCGGAGTTGGTGCCGCAGCCGCTCGCGCCCACGGTCGCCGACTGGAGCTGGCCGTAGGAGAAGTTGCCAACTGTCTGGGCGCCGGCGACGGCCGGCGCCAGCGCGATCAGAGCCAGGGCGCCGGTCATGGCCAGCCATGGCAGAACGAAACGCCGCATCATTCGAACCAACCTCCCATTGGATCTCGACGTCGATGTACGGCCGCTGACCAAACGGCCGGAAGGTAGTCAGCTTATGCGAAGCTCAGCTCGGTCGCAACCGGTTGCCGTCAATCCTGGGCCCGCCGCGGCGCCGCCCGCAGCACCACGCCAGAGTCCCGATCCGCCCACGTGTCCCAGGCCAGCACAAGCGACTCCCAGCGTTCGCTTCCGACGCGTCCGTCCGCGTCGGCCAGCAACAGCTGACCTTCGTGCAGAAGCTCCCACACTGCCTGCTCGGTGAGCGCGAGCCGCTCGCTCGCCCGTCCGGGGCGGCCGGCCAGGATCACGGCCTCGCTGGGCCGGAGCGGGCCCGCCTGCGCCGCCGCCAGGAGCGCGGCCTTGAGCTCGGGCAACGGCACCGCCGGCGTGATCACGTTGCTGGCCTCATCGAGGAGCTCCTCGGTCACGTTCCGCCCCTCCCGGGTGACGGCCGACCAGCCACGGCCCAGGCCCCTCTCCTCGGGCGCGATCGGGGGCCCGTCGTAGACCGTCAGCCGCGTCTTGACGTCATGAGCCCAGTGGCGCTCGTCGAGGCTGATCTCCGCGCCGCGGATCCAGGGCATCACAAACCGCGCCAGCAGCTCATCCCTATCCAGATTGAACGCTCGGCCGACGTGCGGGAATCGCCGCATCTCGACGTGGAACACCGGACGTAGCTTCGCACGCGCGCCGTCCTGGACCCTCGTGCTCGATCGAGCCCTACAGAGGAGCCGGGACCGCCTCCTGGAGCAGCTCGTCGGCCACTGCACGCACGTCGAGATCGAGATGGCCACAGATCATGTCGCGCAGCAGCGCGCGCAGATTCTCCGCCAGCTCCTCGACCAGAGCGTCCACTCCGGGCTCTGCAGGCGCCAGCCCCGCGATCACGGCGTGTTCCAGGGAGATTGCGTCGGCGGTGCGCTCGGCCAGCGCGGCACGCTCCTCGGGCCTGGCACAGATCGCCGCCAGCCGCTGCGCGAGCCGGCCGCTGGCAGGGCCCTCCGGCTCGAGCATCGCCCGCAGAGCTAGCAGGTAGTCCGTCAGGGCTTCGAACGGTGCCAGTCGCTCGCAGCCCATCTCGAAGCGCGCCAGTGCCCAGGCCAGCTCCCCGTTGGAAGGCGCGCGCTTGGCGATCAGGTTGAAGAAGCCGCGGAGCTCGTCCTCCTGCGAGGTGGAGATCTGCGTGGTGAAGCGGGGCCGGCCGGTCGCGCCGAGCGGCACCGTCCGCCAGGGGCCGGAGTCAGACCTCGTCCAGGCGATCGGCCCCAGGGCGTAGCCGCCGCGCTCGAACAGCCTGAGCGCTGTGAGGATGCGTCTGAACCGAGCTCGGGCCACGGACACCGGGGGACGCAGCGCGCGGTCCTGAACCAGGGACAGGACCGCGAGGACATTCGGTTCGTCGCGATCGTCCCAGACCGCATCAGGGGGGGCGTCGGGCAGGGTCTCGCCACGCACGAGGGCCAGACCCTCGCTCAACGCAAGCTCATCGGTCGCCTCGTCCAGCGTTATCCCCAGCAAGGGGCCGATCACGGTGCTCACGCATCGCCCGTCATACAGGGCCCGTTCGAGCTCGGCGTAGGCCTCCTCGAAGCGGCGGGGTTCGAAGCCAAATTGGTTTCGTTCGGCGAACACGGCCGCGAGGAACAGCTTGAGCGCGAGGTCGGCCCGCTCCCCGGGCTCGCCAGGCACGCGCGCCTCTCCCCGCTGCTGGAGGTACGCGCCGACGCTCTCCAGGTCGGCAAGCGCCCGGACGGCCGGCGCGTAGGTAGGCAGCGCCCTCAGCATCATCAGCCGATCGTCGATGAAAAGGTCGGTGAGCGGGCGGTAGCAGTAGAGACGCGCCCTGCCGCCGCGCTCCTCGGTCACCTCGAACGGGACCTCGGCCCCGCCTACAGTCTCGGACTGAAGCCTGCCGGCGGCGTCGCTGGTGAACGCCTCGAGGATCGCGTGCAAGGTCGAGTTGCGCACGCGGGCGGTTTCGCGCTTGCGCTAGCCGCTCCTCCCCGGCGGGCGTCAGGTTGCAGCGCGGTCTAGCTCGGACACGTGCTCGACGTTCTCCACGTCGTCGCGCTCGGCGCTCGGCGCGGCCGCAAACCAGGCGTCGAGGATCTCCTCGAGCGCGGCGCCAGAGGTGAGACGGAGGCTCAGCGCGAGCACGTTGGCGTCGTTCCAGCGGCGGGCGCCCTCGGCGGTCTGCGCGTCACCGCACAGCGCCGCACGAATCCCCGGCAACTTGTTGGCGGCGATCGACGCGCCCGTGCCGGTCCAGCAGGCGACCACGGCCTGATCGGCGGTGCCCTGGGCAACGTCCCGGGCCGCGGCCTCGCTGGCCCAGGCCCAGTCGTCACGTTCCTCGTCTGCGTAGACGCCATGCAGCAGCGGCACGTGACCGCGCCGCCTCAGCTCCTCTGGCAATGTCTCCGCGACGCCGGTCAGCTCATCGGCGGCGATCGCGATGCGCACGCTTCGTTAGGCGGCCGCGACGGCGGGCTCGCGCTCGGAGCGCTGGGTTCTCGCGGTGAGCTCCTCGGCGTCAGAGTCGATGTCGAGGTCGCCGCAGAGCCACTCGCGGCCGTACGTGCGCATGTCCTCGATCAGCGGCACCAGCGCGCGGCCCTTTGATGTGAGCGCGTATTCGACGCGCGGTGGAACCTCCGGGAACGTCTGGCGCTCGACGACCCCTTCCTCCTCCAGCGCCCGCAGGCGCAGCGACAGCGTTCGGGGACTGATTCCCTGCAGGGAGCGCTCGAGCTCGCAGAAGCGGGATCGACCTTCGGCTAGATCGCGGATCACCAGAAGCGTCCACTTTCCGCACACGATCTCCGCGGTGCGACAAACGGGACACGAATCGTTTGTAGCCATCGCTTAACCGATTGTAGCGGGAAGCTTTACGAACTGAAGTGGCCCAAAGGCCGTCGCCTCGGTCGTCCCCCGGCGCACAGGCGAGCGGCGTCTGGCCGCCGGGGGCACCCTACTCGTTTCGCGACGTGCGCCTGGGGACGAACCTAGGCGACGTCGCGCAACTTCTGAGCCTCGGCCAGAGACTGGAGCTTCTTCAGAGACTGGTTCTCGATCTGACGGATCCGTTCCCGCGTAACGTTGAACGTCCGCCCGACCTCGTCGAGCGTCCGGGGATGCTCGCCGCCGAGCCCGTAGCGCAGCTCTAGTACGCGGCGCTCGCGGTAGGACAAGTTCTCGAGCGCCTCGCGCAGCGCTTCCTTCGTGAGGATCTCGGCAGCCCGCTCGTACGGCGACTCGGCACGCTCGTCGGCGATGAACTGCCCGAATTCCGATTCCTCCTCGTCGCCGACAGGCTTCTCGAGCGATACCGGGGCCTGGGCGGAGCGCTTGATCGAATCCACCTCATCGGGCTCGATCGCGGTCACTTCGGCGATCTCCTCGGCGGTCGGCTCCCGGCCCAGCTCGGTGACCAGCTTCCGCTCGGCGCGGCCGATCTTGTTCAGCTTCTCGACCACGTGCACGGGGATGCGGATCGTGCGGGCCTTATCCGCGAGCGCTCGGGCGATCGCCTGGCGGATCCACCAGGTGGCGTAGGTGGAGAACTTGAATCCCTTGCGGTAGTCGAACTTCTCCGCGGCGCGGACCAGTCCGAGAGTGCCTTCCTGGATCAGGTCAAGGAACGGCAGGCCCTGGTTGCGGTAGTTCTTGGCGATCGAGACCACGAGGCGCAGGTTGGACTCGACCATCTTCTGCTTGGCGTCGAGGTCGCCCCGCTCGATCCGCTTGGCGAGATCGACCTCCTCCTGGGCCGTCAGCAGCCTCACCTTGCCGATGTCCTTGAGGAACAGCTGCAAGGAGTCGGTGGTCATGTCCGGCTTGAGGTCGAGCGTGGCCTTCGGCTTGCGCCGGCCGCGCTTGTCCGGCGCGCGTTCGACGTCCGCCGCCGCCTGCGCCGGATCGACCTCCTCCACCAACTCGATCTCCGCGCGCTCGATAAAGCCGTGCAGCTCCTCGACGTCCGCCTCGTCCAGATCGAGCTCGGCTACCGCCCCCGCCACCTCGGAGTAGGTGAGCACGCCGAGGGCCTGGCCGCGGTTCATCAGCCCCTTGATCTCTTCCAGTTCCTGAAGTTCAGCTACTGACATCTGATTCCGTTTCCCTTATGTGTAACACCGGCAACCTCGCTGTGCCGGTATCGGTATCTGCGAACGAGCCGGCACCAAGATCACTGAACGGGCGCCCGCCCCGAAGGCGCACGCCCGCTACTGAAGCACATAGGCAGTATAGGTACTTCATTTTGTGAAGTCAACGCGCTACCGGCTGGCGCCCGGCGCTCCGGGGCTGGCGCCCGGCACTCCGGGACAGCTCCCGATCGCCGACGCCGCGCCGTTCGGAGCTCACTTCTCTTGGACAGCAATAC
>VAWT01000088.1 GCA_005883415.1 Actinomycetota bacterium
TAGCCGAGAGCCATTTGCGCGCCTCCTGTGGTTTCTCCTGGGGGCCAGTTGGGCTGGTGGTCATCATCCAGTCTAGGCCCAGGGCGCTCGTTAGGCTGCGCCGCCTATGGAGCACCTGTTCCGGGCCCCGTCGTACACGATCGGCATAGAGGAGGAACTGATGATCCTCGACGCCGAGACCAACGAGCTGGCCAACGCGATCGAGAGTCTGCTCGAGCCGACGCCCGCCGGAGAGATCAAGCCCGAGCTGATGGAGTCGGTGCTGGAGGTCTCAACCGATCCCTGCCCGAGCACGGCCGTGGCTGCAGAGCAGCTGAGAGCGCTCCGCCAGCAGGTGGCCCAGACGGCGGCCAGCAAGAACCTGCGGATCGGAGCGGCCGGAACCCACCCCTTCGCGATGTGGGAGGACCAGCGCGTGGTCGCCCGCCCGCGCTACCGCGATCTGATCTCGGCGCTGAGGTTCGTCGCCCGCCAGGAGTTGATCTTCGGCATGCACGTGCACGTCGGGATCGACGACCCGGAGAAAGCGATCCACGTCGCCAACGGCATGCGCGTTCATATCCCCGTCCTCCTCGCTCTGTCGGCGAACTCCCCTTTCTGGCGGGCCGACGCGACAGGGCTGGCCTCCACACGGACGCCCATATTCCGGGCCTTTCCGCGCGTCGGGATGCCGCCCACGTACAAGGGATGGGCGGACTACGAGCGGCGGATCGAGTTCATGGTCAAAACGAACGTGATCGAGGACTACACCTACCTCTGGTACGACGTCCGCCCCCACCCCAACTTCGGGACCGTCGAGATCCGGGTGATGGACTCCCAGACGCACGTCGAGCACACCCTGGGTCTGGCGGCGTTCACCCAAGCGCTGGTCCGGGAGCTGGCTCTCCACTACGAGGCGGGCAAGCACCTCTCCCGCTATCCGTTCGAGATGCTCGACGAGAACAAGTGGCTGGCGGCTCGGCACGGTTTGGAGGGCGAGCTGGTCGACCTGCCGAAGTCCGAGCGAGTCGCGACGCGGGCGCTGGCGCGGCGCCTGCTCGACCGGATGCGGGAGCACGCGCAGGATCTCGGCTCGGCCACCGAGCTGGCCGCGGTCGAGGATCTGCTCGAACGGGGCAACGGCGCCGCACGCCAGGTGGTCGTGTATGAGGCCAACCACGATCTGCGCGAGGTCATGGCAGAAATCGTGGCCGCGACCACCGTATAGCCGGATTCGGGCTCAAGAACAATGGGAGCGGGCCTCCATTTGACCGCTCTACAATCGGGTTGTGAGCACCGGCGGCCCGGATCTCTTCGTCATTTGCAAGAGCTGCGGGTCCGAGGTGAGCCCGTACATAACGGAGTGCCCGTACTGCGGCAACCGGCTGCGCAAGCGGGCACCTAAGCTCGATCGTGAGGGACGGGTCACCGAGCGGCGCCTGCGCGCGCCGACGCCGCTGCCTCGGCTCAGGCGCGGCGAGATCCCCGGGATCCGTCCTGACAACCGCCCCTACGCGACGCTGCTGCTGGTGGTGGCGGGGATGGTCGGCGCGCTGCTGTGGCGCACCGGAGTGGTGCATAAGGGCACGCTCGTCATCTACGGCAAGCCGACCGGCCACTGGTGGCACGTGGCCACTGCGGCGTTCACCTACGACAACGCCGGTCTGGCATTCGCCGTGCTGGGAACTACCGCGATCTTCGGCTGGCTACTCGAGCGCCGTCATGGGCCTGTCCCGGTGCTGGTCCTGTTCCTGTGCGGGGCCATCGGTGGCATCGCCGTCACGGCGATCGCCTACCCCTTCCCGGTGGCCCTGGGCGGCACGGGAGGAGCGATGGCGCTGGTGTGCGCCTGGGCCGTCCCGCATCTGCTGGCCCTTCGCGCCGGCGAGGAGGTCGAGGCCGACCTGATCGGGGCGGCGGTGATCGCCGCGGTCGTGGCGTTGATGCCGATCGCCGACA
The DNA here is from genome assembly GCA_005883415.1 of Actinomycetota bacterium. GTDB lineage: Bacteria > Actinomycetota > Thermoleophilia > Solirubrobacterales > Solirubrobacteraceae > Palsa-465. The sequence continues at coordinate 1,939 of VAWT01000088.1, forward strand.
CCAACGTCAGCTGGCTGTCCGGCGGGGTCGGAGCGGCCGTGGGGCTGGCGCTGGGGCTGCCCCTGGCGCTGGCGCGCCCGGCCTGAGCCCTCGCGCCCGTGGGGCTGCCGCTGGCGCTGGCGCGCCCGGCCTGAGCCTCAGATAACCGCGATCTGCCCGGGCGGCCCCTCGACGAGCCGGCCGATCACCGGCCCCGAGATCTGAGGGGCACCGATCGCGGGCACCGCCCCGGCCGTCACCTCGGCCGACAGCCCCGAGCCCTCCGCCATCTCGTGCAGGTGCCCCAACAGGCCAAAACCCGTCACGTCCGTCAGCGCGCTGGCGCCCGCCTGGACAGCGGCCTCGGAGGCCTCGCGGTTGAGCTTCGTCATCACTGCGACCGCCTCATCCAGCGGCGCCTCCAGGCCGCGTTTGATTGCCGTGGACACGGCCCCTGCACCGAGCGGCTTGGTGAGCACGAGCTCGTCCCCGGCGCGGCCGGATCGGTTGGTCAGGAGCCGGTCGGGGTGGACGACGCCTGTGACGGCCAGCCCGTACTTGGGCTCGGCGTCGTCTATGGAGTGGCCGCCGACGATCGCACAGCCCGCCTCGGCGGCGACCGTCGCGCCGCCGCGCAGAATCTCGACCAGCACCTCGGCTCCGAGCTGCTCCAGCGAGAACGCCACCAGGTTCAGGGCGCTGACCGGGGATGCGGCCATCGCGTAGACGTCGGAGAGGGCGTTGGCGGCCGCGATGCGGCCGAAGTCGAACGGGTCGTCGACGATCGGGGTGAAGAAATCGACTGTCTGGACGAGCGCCAGGTCGTCTGTGAGCCGATATACGCCGGCGTCGTCGGAGGTCTCGAACGAGACCAGCACGTTTGGATCGTCGTTTGCGGACAGGCCCGCGAGCAATGGCCCGATCGAGGCTGCGGGAAGCTTGCAACCGCATCCGGCGCCATGGGACAGTGAGGTCAGTGCGACGACCACGCACGTATGATGCTCCACCCGAGTGGCAGACCGCCCCTACACCGACGCCGATCTCGATGCGGCGATCGCCGCCATCAGCGAACCGGGACGGTTGCAAACCGTGCAGGAGCTCGTCGCCCAGCTAGCTCCGTCGCTGCACCGTGTCCTCGATGCGGCGATCGCTGAGGGCGGCTGGTTTGACAACGCCCACCGGCAGGCGCTCCGGGAGGCCGCTGGGGGCGAAGATCCCGCAGCCCGCGTCCAGGCCGTGCAAAACCTCATTGCTGAAGAGACACGCCTCGGCATGATGGTCGGGGTCGCCGTGGGGTTCGAGCTGGCCAGGGAGCTGGAGCTGTCAAGACCAACTACCCAGGAGGATTGATCGACGATGGACGTCCGCTTTCTCGGCCATGCCTGCTTCGAACTTTCCGACGGTGACGAGACCGTTCTTATCGACCCGTTCCTGACCGGCAATCCGAAGGCCGCGATCGCCCCCGAGGACGCGGCCGCGACCACGATCCTGCTCACCCACGGGCACGCCGACCACATCGGCGACACGGTCGCGATCGCCAAGCGGACGGGCGCGCCGGTGGTGGCGATCGTCGAGCTCGCGAACGAGATCGGGGAGGAGGGGGTCGACGTATTCGACCCCAACCTGGGCGGAACCGTCAGGTTCGAGTGGGGGTGGGTCAAGCTCGTCCCCGCCTGGCATACCTCGACCACACCGAAGGGCACCGTCAATACGCCGGCGGGCCTTCTCATCAACTTCAAGGAGACGACCGTCTATCACCTCGGGGACACAAGCCTGTTCTCGGACCTCCAGCTCGTCGGCAAGCGCACGCCGATCGATCTGGCGTTGATGTGCATCGGCGGCCACTACACGATGGACTCAACCGATGCCGTCGACGCTGCCGAGCTGGTCGGGGCCAAGACGGTGATCCCCTGCCACTACAACACATTCCCGGTGGTCGAGACCGATGCCCAGGCGTTCAAGTCCGATGTCGAGTCCGCCACCAGCTCGAACGTCGTGGTGCTCGAACCAGGCGAGACCCAGTCCGTGTGACCCACGCCATTGTTCTCATCCAGGCCGAGCGCTCGGCCCTTCAGACCCTCGGTGGTGAACTGGCCGACATCGACGGCGTTGCGGAGGCCTACTCCGTCACCGGCGAGTGGGACTTCGTCGCGATCATCCGGGTGCGCGAGCACGACCAGCTCGCCCGGTTGGTCACCGGGATGATCTCCCAGCTCGAGGGGGTTATCCGGACGCACACGATGGTCGCGTTCGAGGCCTATTCGCGTCACGACCTGGAGGCGCTGTTCTCGATCGGGCAGTAGGAGCCTGTCGCCGGCTCAGGCGATCCGCGATCCAGGCTCGCTGTCGTTATCGGGCCTCAGCAGGACGACCCCCTTGTCGGGATCCAGCGCGCCTAGCACCAGCACCTCCGAGGAGAACGGACCTACCCGGCGCGGCTGAAGGTTGACGACCCCTACCACCAGCCGGTCCTGGAGCTCCTCGCGCGTGTAATGGGTGATCTGGGCGGAGGAGCGTTTGACACCGACCTCAGGGCCAAAGTCGATTTGAAGCTTCCAGGCTGGGACCCTGGCCTCTGGGAACTCCTCGACCGCCACCACCCGGCCAATGCGCATGTCGACCGCCTCGAACCGGTCGAACTCGATCAACGACGGTGGTCGGCGCTATTTGAGGCTGGTAGGAGGAGCCGCGCCCACCGCGCCGCCGCCGGACGTCGTCCCGGTGCCTGCCGTGCCGGTATTGCCGGGAGTTCCGCCGCCGCCGGTATCAGGCGTCCCGCCCGAGCCGCCACTGCCGCCCGAGCCGACAGTGCCACCCGAGCCCCCACTGCCGTCCGAGCCGCTACCAGCGGGTGGTTGGCCGCCACCGGCCGGTGCCGTGCCGCCCGTTCCGTCGGCGGGGTTGGAGCCGGTCGCCCCACCGGGAGGCGTGCCGCCGGTGGGCGTCGAGTCCCCGCCTCCGCCCAAAGAATCGAGGCCCGTCGCCGGGGGAGGCGGGCAGGTGGGCGTGGTGGTCGTGCCCGTGGTGGGCGTGGTCGTGGCCGTGGTGGGCGTGGTGGGGGTGGGGGTGGTCGTGGTCGGAGTGGCGCCCGGGGACCCGCAAGCACCAGCGGCCAGGTTGGTCGTGTCGTTGTTGACCACGGTTCGGCCGGTGGGCACGGCCGGCTTCGCGGGCTGGTTGGCGGTCTTCGAGTCCGCCGTCGTGGACTGCTTGGTTGACTTGCTCGCGGTGGAGGCGACGTCCTGTGGTTTGGACGTGACGGTCTTGTGCGTAACGGCGGCGTGATGGATCGGGACGGCCGGGACCAGCAGAGGCATACCGACGCCACCGGACCCAGCCGACGCGACGTTGTGGCGTACGGCCGAGTGCTTTCCGGAGGAGCCGACCTCGACCGCGCTCGCGGTGACGATCGCGGTGACGGCGAGACCGGCGACCGCCTTGGTGGCGACCGCTCCGATCCCCGCTGACACTGCCCCCCCGGCCCCCGTTGCCACGGCCGAGCCCGCAGCGGCCGTGCCCGTGCCGGCAGCGGCACCGGACCCGGCAGCGCCGGCACCCGATCCAGCCGCGCCGGTCCCGGCCGAATGACCGAGATGGGTGAATACCAGCTTCTTCAGCACGACCAGCGGCCCAAAGGGCAGCAGCACCGCCAGCGCCTTGTTCGTCTCTCGCAGCTGGACGCGGAAGGTGGAGCACCGGTCGCAGGAGCGAAGGTGGCGGCGGACGAGCGTGCCGGGGCGCCGCCTCAGACCCTCGGCCACCTCGCCGAGCTCGAGTCGCACCTCCTCACAGGAAAGGAGCCGGGCCTCGGCGGCCTCCGCCAGTGATACGCGCGCGCGCACGAGCAGCGACTTGACACTCGGCACGGTGGTCTCCATGGCGTCCGCGATCTGCTCGTACGAGAGGGCATCCATCTCGCGCAGGACGAGCGCCGTGCGCTGGGTTTCGGGGAGGTCCTGGATGTCGCCGACCAGCACCCGGAATTCCTCCCGGTCGTGCACCTTGTCGGCGGTGCTGGCGCCGTTGTCAGAGAGATGGACGTCCATGGAGTCGACGCCCATGGCCTGGTTGCGGCGGAGGTGATTCAGGCACCGGTTGCGGGCAATCCGGTAAAGCCAAGGTCTGACCTTGATCGGCCGCTCGTCAGCGAGGATGGCGTTGAACGCCGCGGCCATGACCTCCTGGAGGATGTCCTCGGCGTCCTCTCGCGATCCGAGCAGGTGCCGGCAGAACGCCAGCAGTCGCGTCTCGTAACGGCCGACAAGCGCCTCGAACGCCGCCACGTTTCCGCGTCTGACGAACGCGATGAGTCGCTCATCGGACTGAAGACGCAAGATGGGCGAGCGCGCGTGCAGCCCGAGTCCCCCGCGATATTTGAGAGCTGAGACTTCCATCCAGTTGGCTCGTGGGCCTCTATCGGGGCTTGGACACGGTAGCAGCGGATTAGTTGCGGTTGCCTGCCGACCCGCCCGGCCCCGCGGGGATGCCCAATACCCGGGGCGGGACTCGAACCCGCAAGCTCCTAAGAGCAGCGCGTTTTAAGCACGCAGACTTTGCCAGTTTGTCTACCCGGGCCTGTGCGCCCATCTTAGTTGCCGCGAGCGGCGCAAAAACGATTGCACCTGGGGCCGCAGGTTCCCAATTGACAGTGCAATAAAGCCCTTGCTAGCGTCGCCTCAGCTTCGCGCAGGGAGTATGCCCCTACAGCCCCGCGCGGGAGGAGACCGATGGCCAGTCGCATGCGCGTGAAGTCCATCAGCGGAACGCCCGGCTCAGGTAGGCAAGCCCGCGGCCCGGGCGGGGGTGCCAAAGGTCGCGCCGATCGACCGGTCGGACGAAGGCGAAGCTCGGGCTGAGGCCGGCGTGCGCAACGCATCGGTGATTGGCCGGATCGCCGCACTCGGCGCTGTGGGGATCGCGATCATCTTGGTGGCCGTGATCCTGCTGTCCAGCGGCTCGGACTACAAGGTCTACGCGATCTTCCAGGATGCGAGTCAGATCTACTCGGGCAACCAGGTCGACGTGGCGGGCACGCCGATCGGGAGCGTCGCAAACGTCAGCTTGACCTCCCAGGGACAAGCTCGGATCGAGCTCGACATCTCGGACTCGAGCTACCAGCCGCTGCATCAGGGAACCGTGGCCACCGTTCGAAATCCCTCGCTGACGGCGGTCGCCAACCGCTATATCGAGCTGCGCTTCCCACCCGGCAACCAGCCGCCGATCCGTAACGGGGGCACGATCCCCACCCAGAACACGAACAGCGCCGTCGATCTGGACACGCTGTTCAACACGCTCACGCCGGACACCCGCCGGTCGATCCAGAAGGTGATCCAGGGATCCGCCTCCCAGTACAAGGGCTACGGGCCTCAGGCCCAGGCGGCCTGGCAGTACCTCAACCCGGCCGTCGCCTCAGCCAGCGTCCTGTTTTCGGAGCTGAACCGGAACACGTCCTCGTTCACCAACTTCATCACCCAGACGGGCAACCTGTTCACGACGATCGCCGCCCGCCAGACCGATCTGTCGAACCTGGTCGTGAACCTGTCGAGCACCACCACCGCGCTCGCCAACCAGCACCAGAACCTCGCGAGGACGATCCAGCTACTGCCGCCGTTCATGCGCCTGGCCAACACCACGTTCGTCAACCTCAGAAGCGCGCTCGACGACCTCAAGCCGCTGGTCGACGCCTCAAAGCCGGTGGCGCCGAAGCTCCGGGAGCTGTTCGTAAAGCTCAGGCCGCTGGCCAATGACGCTGTGCCGACGGTCAGGGATGCCCTCCAGCAGTCAACGCCGGAGCTGGCCACCTCGCGACCGTACGCCGCCGATCTGACGGGTTGGTTCGAGGGCTACAGCAAGCCCGGCGGCGTCGACGCCAACGGCAACTATGCCCGGGTCGCTGGCGTGGTGGGCGCGGCGTCGTTCTCCGCGGGCGGGATCCTGACCCCGATCCTGCGGCAGCTGAACCTCACGCAGATAATCAATCAAGGCCAGCTGAAGACTGGTCAGGGCGACCGCTGCCCGGGCTCCATGGAGCGAGGCGGCGTCTGGTATCCGCAGAGTGGCTATCCGTGTAACCCCAACGAGGTGCCGACCGGGCCATGAGGCGCATCGTGATCTCGGTGGCAGTGCTGCTGGCTGTGGGCGGGTTCGTGGTTCTCGCCACTGGCGCGGCGAACGGCTCGGGCTCGAGCTCGGGCGGGAGCCCCACCTTCAAAGTCGAGCTCGATAACGCATTTGGCCTCAATAACGGGGAGCAGATGAAGGTCGCCGGGGTGCCGGCGGGCAAGATCACCAAGATTGACCTCTGTTACACCGACCCGCACGCCAACTGCCAGAACCCGCTCCACGCGCTGGTGACGGTGAATATCAACCAGACCGGCTTCGGGTCCTTCCACCGGGACGCGTTCTGCCAGTCGCGACCGCAGTCGCTGATCGGCGAGTACTTCATCAACTGCGATCCGGGCAAGTCCGGCCCCGCGCTCAAGTCCGAAAGCACGATCGGAATCACCCACACCCAGTCCACGATCCCGGGTGACCTGCTTCAGAGCGTCATGCGGCTGCCCTACCGCGAGCGTCTGACGCTGATCATCAACGAGCTCGGCTCCAGGATTTGACGAGCACGGCCAACACCCTCGTCACCGCTCTGGCCAACAACTCAAACCAGGTGGAGCGGTTCATCGACCAGGCCAAGAACGCCGCCACCGCCACCGCCACCCAGCAGGCCAATCTGAGGCTCAGCTTCCAGAACCTGCCTCCGTTCCTAGAGGAGCTGCGCCCGGCACTGGCGAAGCTCGGTACCGCCGTCAACGCCAACGAGCCGGCGCTCGCGAACCTCAATTCCTCGGCGGGTCAGATAGACCGACTGCTGAAGGACATACCGCCGTTCTCGAAGGCCTCGATCCCCGCGATCAAGTCGCTCGGCCAGGCCTCGGTGACGGGCAAGCAAGCGGTGATAGCCGCCACTCCCACGGTCGCGAAGCTGAACACGTTCGCCCAAGCCACCCCGGAAGTGGCCCAGAACCTGTCGATCGTTCTGCACGACCTGGACGACCGCAGCAGGGCGGTTGAAAGAGATCGCCGCGCCCCGGGCGGCGTGGGCTACACCGGCCTGGAGGCCCTGCTCCAGTACGTGTTTAACCAGACGCTCAACCTGGACTACCTGGGTCCCTATGGCCACGTGCAGGCAGTCAACACCTTCGTCAGCCCGAGCTGCAGCCCGCTGGCGACGCCCGGGACCATCTCCAACAACCTGAAGGCCTTCGGGCCCAGCTACCGCTCTTGCTACTCGTGGCTGGGTCCGAACCAGCCGGGCGTCAACTCGCCCGATCCCTCCAGCCCTGGCACGTGTCCGCCTGATCCGGGCGGTCAGCCGCCGTACGCGGCCGCCGGCTCGAGCCCGTCGCAAAGCGGATGCACCGCCTCGGCCGCCAGCCGCCCGGCGAGCACCTCAACGGCCTCCAACAACCAGCAGGCCACGCCGAGCGCCGCGACGGCGTCTTCCGCCGCGGCCACCGGACGCAGTCCCGCCAGCTCCTCCTCCTCCTCCAGCGGCCAATCGGGCGGCTCGCCGGCGATCAACCTGCGCAACACGATCGGACAGCTGCTCGGCGCTAGCAACGGGACGGGCTCGCCATCGGCCCCCGCGTCGTCCTCCTCGGCCTCGTCGTCCTCCTCATCTTCATCCTCGTCCTCCTCGACGGGTACCGGCACGACGACGTCGCCCAACCAGGCCCAGCAACTCCTCAACTACCTCCTGTCGCCATGAGACGCCGCCAGCAGTCAGCGTTTGCGAATCCGGTGTTGGTGGGGGCGGTGACGGTGTTGGTGGTGATTGTGGCTGTGTTTTTGGCGTATAACGCGAATAAGGGGTTGCCGTTTGTGCCGACGCGGGAGTTGAAGGTGCAGATTGGGGATGGTTCGAATTTGGTGCCGGGGAATGATGTGTTGGAGGGTGGGCATCGGATTGGGTTTGTGTCTGAGCTTAAGCCGGTGGGGCTTCAGAACGGGACGACTGGGGCTCAGTTGACGTTGAAGATGTCTAAGAATCAGGGGGATGTGCCGGTTGATTCGAGGGTGACGGTGCGATTGCGGTCGGTGTTGGGGTCTAAGTATGTGGAGATCGCGAAGGGCAGTTCGAGTCATGTGTTTGCGGATGGGGCGACGATGCCGTACTCGCAGACGAATGTGCCGGTGCAGTTAGATCAGGTGTTTGACATTTTTAATCCGCCGACTAGGACTGCGGTGCAGGGCAATCTGGTGGGGTTTGGGGATACGTTTGCGGCTAGGGGTGGGGATCTGAGTTCGACGATTCAGAGTCTGCCGGCGTTGTTGGGTTATTTGACGCCGGTGGCGGCGTATTTGTCTGATCCGGCGTCGGGTTTGGTGCGGTTTTTTAATTCGTTGGATTCGTTTACGGGGGCGGTGTCGCCGGTGTCGGGGGCGTTGGTGGGTCTGTTTAGGGATTCGGCGACGACGTATGGGGCTATTGCGGCCAATCCTGGGAATTTGGAGGCGACGATCGCCAAGTCGCCTAATACGTTGTCGGTGTCTACTACTTCGTTGCGGGTGCAGCAGCCGTTTTTGGTGGATCTGGCGAGGTTCGGGGGTTATTTGACGCCGGCTACGGCGTCGTTGAAGGGGGCGTTGCCGAACATCAATCCGGCGCTTGAGGCTGGGTCTGTGACGTTGCGCCAGACGCCTGTGTTAAACCAAAAGCTTCAGCAGCTGATGGATCAGTTGAAGTCTTTGGCGCTTGATCCCGGGACCAAC
>VAWT01000434.1 GCA_005883415.1 Actinomycetota bacterium
ACAAGATCGTCGAGAACTACGGCGAGTTTCTCGGCTACTTCATGATCCGTAAGGTCATGGCGGGCCAGGAGCTGCTGAAGGCATCGGGCACCGTGACCAAGAAGCTGGCGAAGTGGCTCGGCGAGCAAGGGTTGATCTCCGGTAAGCATTCAGCCCTCGCTCTGACGTGCGGTTTGGGGCGACGATGTTGATGATCGGCGGTGTGGGCGTGTTGGTCACGGTGTGATCGTCGGGTGTGCGCTTTGATCTTTCAGTGCCTGCGCCGGAGGAGATGTCACGCGACGAGCTGATCGTCGTCGTGCACCGTCAGGTCGCGCAGATCACCGCGCAGGCTGGGCAGCTCGCGGAGTTGATGGAGGCCAATGAGGCGCTGGCTGGCAAGCTGGCGCGGTTGGAGCATCTGCTCTCGCGCAACTCGGGCAACTCCTCAAGTCCACCGTCGAAAGACGACGATCCGGGCCGGACCCCGCCGCCGCCCAAGCACCGCGGTGGCGGCGCGAAGCGGTCCAAGGGCAAGCAGTCCGGGGCGCCTGGATCGCATCTGGCTTGGACCGACACCCCTGATGATCTTCAGGATCGGTTCCCCCAGGGTAGGTGCGGGTGCGGCGAGGACCTGAGTGGCGCGCGGGATCTAGGGGTCGTCGACCGCTACCAACAACATGAAATTCCACAGGTGTCGGTGCAGGTCATCCAATACGACCAGCACCAGGTGGAATGCGGCTGCGGGGCGGTCCACACCGCGGCCCGGCCCGACGGGGCCAGGTCGGGACAGGTCGGGTACGGCCCGAACCTGCAAGCGTTCGCCGTCTACCTGATGGTGGTGCAGTTCCTGCCCGCGCATCGGGTGGTCGCGTTGCTGGAGTCTTTGACCGGGGCGGCGCCCTCGGTCGGTTTCGTGCACGGCATGCTCGCCCGCACCGCCGGGCTACTCACCGCGGTGCACGACCGGATCGCCACCTTGGTCACCCTGGCGGATGCGGTGTGCTGCGACGAGACGCCTCTCAAGGTTGGGCCGCGCACGCCCAAGCCGGGTAAGAAGAAGGCCGAGCGATACCTGCTGGTGTTCTGCACCGAGCTCTACACCCACTACCTGCTCGGGGACCGATCCCTCGCGACGTTCACCAACTCGGTACTCACCCAGCTCGGCGCCCGCCCGGACGGGTCGGCGGTGATCGTGCACGACCGCTACCAGAACTACGACTCTCCGACGCTGGGCACCCTGGCCCACCAGCTGTGTACCCAGCACCTGCTGCGCGACCTTGACGGCGCCGCGCAGCTCTACCCCGACGCGATTTGGCCGACCCAGATCGCCGACGCGCTGCGCGCACTGATCCACGAATCCAACCTCGCCCGCGACCACGGGCTCGACGCGATCACCGAGGACATCAAGACAGCGCTGCTCGACCGGTTTCGCCGCGGGGTGCTAGTCGGGCTGTCCGACACCCTAAGCCGCGGCACCCGCCCCGGGGAGAACAAAGCTCGCGCCCTGCTCGAAGTCCTGCGTGACCGCCCCGCAGACGTGCTGCGCTTCGCCCACGACCTGAAGGTGCCACCCACCTCCAACCAGGCCGAACGCGACCTGCGGCCCAGCAAGGTCCAACAGAACACCTCCGGCCGGTTGACCAGCGAAGAACGCACCCGCGACCGCTACACCATCCGCGGCTACGTCTCCACCGCCATCAAACACGGCCACGACGCCATCACCGTCCTGCGCGACGCGCTCACCGGCAACCCCTGGATACCTGCGCTACCCACACCGACCTGACCCCACCCCCCACAGCGCACACCACCGGACGCCCAACCGGCCGACCGGCCATGCCAACTGGCTGAATGTTTACCCGGTCGTGTGCCATGTATTGATTGTTGTATTCTGCGCCTAGATCCCCTTCTGCCTGATCAATCGGGTAACTGGCTTCGATACCGTTGAGTTCTTGCACAGTGTTACTACTGCACACACGCATGCGGCTGATGTCGAGCGAACTGACGCCCGCGTGATCAGCTCGATGAAACCTCAACCGGGGAGTTGGTATCTAGAGGACAGTCCACAGGCGGTTCCAAAGTGGAGGCGCGTTGCGGTAGGCGGTGTTGTCAGGGCGCCCTCGCTCCCAAAGCTTCGGC
>VAWT01000167.1 GCA_005883415.1 Actinomycetota bacterium
CTACTGGCACGCACCTACCACGGACCGACGGGCCGCGCGCCGCGACACTTGCCGTTCCGTCGCGCAGCACTGTCGTTCATGCGCTGGCAGGCAGACCGTGGTGTGCTCAATTTGCTGGACGACTCGCCCCCCGGCAGCGTGTGGTGGCGCGCGGTGAACGAGCGGCTGCTGCGGGACGGATGCGAATCCGTGGCGCTGTCCGGCGGCCTGGGCGGAGAGCCGTCCTCGCAGGCCGTGCGGCTCTGGCTTCAGTTCATCGCCAGCCCGACGGGGCGTAACTGGTATCGCGCTCACAACGCGAGCATCGTGGGTGCCTACCTGGAGCACCGCGGCTCGCCGAAGCAGAAAGTGAAGCGGAGCGCTTCTTCATGAATGTCGCGCTGGGGCGCGTGCTGTACGCGCACGCACTCAACGCGGCGCCGCGCCTAGCGCTCGGGAGGTTCGCTCTCCTTGGCGGATTGCTCGGCGACCCCCGGCTTGGGATGGCGGGAGCATTCCTCTCGCTTGGCCGCGTGCTCCCAGAGCGCTATCCGCTCGCGCAAGACGTCCAGCGCTATATCGCCGCCGAGCACCGCATGGGTCGGATGCTCGACTACGCGGTGATCGTGCCGCGCCTGCAACGACTGTATGAGTGGTCCGCGGAGGAGCTCGGCGAGCCACGCCTCCTCGAGCTAGTTCGTGAGGGCAACCCGATCTACGCCTGGCCCTTCGAGGAGCGACACGTGTGGTGCTCCCCGGAGATGCCAATAGCAGCACGCATTCTTGAACGCGCCACAAGCGCTCTTAGTTAACTGCGTCCAGCATCGCGGCTACATCGATCGCCGCGGCGCCCCTACGTAAGAGCCCGCACGATGAGCACGATCGCCACGATCACCGCCACGAACACGACCAAGTAGACAAGAGTCTGGAAGGCCTCGGCCTCGGAGTGCAGCGGGTTGGGCAGGCGGGGGCGTCGAGAGCGGGGCGCGGGCAACGCGGCCCTAGAGCACGTATACCGTCGTGTACACGACGATCCACATGGCATCGACGAAGTGCCAGTAGATGCCCGGCACCTCCATCCCCTGGTGATGCTCGGGCGAGTAATGGCCTCGGAACGAACGGATCGTGACGATCAACAGCGCGCCCAGCCCAATGATCACGTGCGCGCCGTGCAGGCCGGTCAGCGAGTAGAAGATCGTTCCCTGGGCGGTGTCGTGCGGTGCGAAGCCGATGTGCACGTACTCGTTGATCTGTACGAACAGGAACGTCAGGCCGAGCAGGAAGGTGGAAGCCATCCCGGCTTTCAGCCCGAAGCGATTGCCGTTCTTGATCGATGTCAGCGCCCAGTGGATCGTTAGCGACGACGACAGCAGAATGGCCGTGTTCACTCCGGCCACGGCCTCCGGCAGCTTCGTGCCGTGCGCAGGCCATGGGTCGTGGGTGACGACCCGGATGAAGAAGTACGCCGTGAAGAACGCCCCGAAGATCATCACCTCGGAGATGATGAAAAGCAGCATCCCCAGGACCGGCGCCTCGACCCGCGATGAGCGATGAGCCGGCGGCGGCCCGTGATGCTCGGCGTGAGTTACGGCTGCAGCTTCCATGGCTCCTCAGGCGGTGGCGGGGCTCGGCGCGTCGCGGTTGATCACGTGCTCGACCGGCTTGCCGGTCGCGTTCCGCACCCGGTCGATCAGGTCTGTCCGTAGCCAGCCTGACTTGGTCTCCGCGAACGTGGAGATCACGATGTCGTCCACGCGGAAGTACTGCAGCGCGTTCATGATCGCCGTGTACGGATCGGGGTCACCGATCATCCCGGCGGCGAGCAGGCCGGCGCCGTGCAGCCGGCCCAGGACCAGCGACAGACGAGTGCGGGCCCGCCTCGCGGCGTGGCCGTCGCCGCCCTCCTGGGGGACGATGACGATGAACAGGCGCCCGCGCTCCCTCTCGGGCTCGGCCTCCACCTTCGCTTTCAGCGCCTCGAACAGCTCATCGCCCGAGGCGGTGCGATTGGCGACCGCCAGCGTGACGTGGAACGGCAGTCCCTCGGTGTCGGGATCGGCCACGATGTGCTCGACGGGAAGGCCCGAGGCCTCTCGCACCCGCTCGACCAGGTCGCGCCGCAGCCACCCCGATCGGGTCGCCGGATAGGTGGAGATGATGATCTCCCGTGGGTGGTAAGCGTGCACGGCGTCCATCGTCGCTGTATATGGGTCAGGGTCACCGACCTCGCCGATGGCGTCGAACCCCTCCGCGTGCATGAACGACAGCGCCAGGTCAACCCGAGCCTGGGCGGCGTCGAACACCGCCTCGTCGTAGATGACGAGTCCGGCTTTAGGACGGTTCTGGGGTACGCACAGGACGAAGCGGGCGTCCCCTTCGGCGGCGCGGGACCGGATGGCGTCGACGAGCTTCTGCCCGCCGATCGTCTCGTTGGCGACGACCAGAACGGTCTTCATTCGTGTCTCTGCTGACTGGGGGGCGTCGTGAACCCAGCGGCCACCCTCGTCTCCTCAGGGGCCTTGAAGATGCCGTGCACGGCTCCTGGTACGCCGTATTCATATGGGCCACCCACCACGGTGGGGACGGCGTCGAAGTTGAACACCGGGGGCGGCGAGGAAACCTGCCACTCGAGCGTGAGCGCCCGCCAGGGGTTGGCCGACGCCCGTGGGCCGTACCGCCAGCTGGCAACGACGTTGTAGAGGAAGATCAGGATCGAGGCGCCGAGGATGAACGCCGAGATCGAGATGAACAGGTTCCAGGCGGCAAATTTGGACGCATATTCCGCCACCCGCCTCGGCATCCCCTGGATCCCGATCAGGTGCATGGGGGCGAAGGTCAGATTGAAGAAGATGAACGTCATCCAGAAGTGCCACTTTCCGAGGCGGTCATCCAGCATCCGGCCGGTCATCTTCGGGAACCAGTAGTAGACGCCGGCGAAGATCGTGAACAGGGAGCCGCCGAACAGCACGTAATGGATGTGGGCGACGATGAAGTACGTCTGTGAGACGTGGATGTCGAACGGGATCATGGCCAGCATCACGCCGCTGATCCCGCCCAGCGTGAACATGGTCAGGAAGCCGAGTGCGAACAGCATCGGCGTGTCGAGATGGAGCACGCCACGCCACAGGGTGGCCAGCCAGGAGAAGATCTTGATGCCGGTCGGAACCGCGATCACCGCGGTGGTGACCATCATCGGGATCCGGATCCAGGGCGACATTCCCGATACGAACATGTGGTGAGCCCACACCGTGAATCCCAGGACGACGATCGCCACCAGGGAGAAGGCCATCATCCGGTAGCCGAAGATCGGTTTTCGCGACTTCACCGCGATGATCTCCGAGATGATCCCGAACCCCGGCAGCATCATGATGTACACGGCGGGGTGCGAGTAGAACCAGAAGACGTGCTGGTACATGATCACGTTGCCGTTGTTGTGATCGCCGACGAAGGCGTCGAAGAAGTGGAAGTGAAGGCTCGAGTCGAGCAGGATGAAGAACTGGGAGGCGGCGATGAACGGGGTAGCGATCACCACCAGCAGCGAGGTGGAGAAGTTGGCCCACACGAGCAGCGGCATGCGGAAGAAGCTCATCCCGGGGGCGCGCATGGTGATGATCGTCACCAGGAAGTTGAGCGCCGTGAAGATCGACGAGAAGCCTGCGAACTGAACCCCGATCGAGAAGAACAGCTGCCCGACCGGCATCGTCGTCGATAACGGCGCGTATGCCGTCCAGCCGGAGGCGAATGAGCCCCCGGGAGCCAGGAAGCTCATCAGCATGATCACCCCGCCGAGCGGCAGCAGCCAGTAAGACAGGGCGTTCAGGCGCGGGAACGCCATGTCCGGGGCGCCGATCATCAGCGGCAGCACGAAGTTCGCCAGCCCGGCGAACACCGGGATCACGAACAGGAAGATGAGGACCGTAGCGTGGACCGAGAACACGCCGTTGTACTGCTCCTCGGTCAGGAACTGCATGCCCGGCTTGGCCAGCTGGGCCCGGATCAGCATGGCCAGAAGGCCGCCGACGAACAGGAAGAAGAACGAGGTGACCGTGTACTGGATTCCGATCACCTTGTGGTCGGTGTTGACCCGGAAGTAGTCGCGCCAGCTGTGAGCCCCGTGGCCCGAGTGGTCTTCGGGACGGGTCGGTCGGCCCGCCGCCCAGTGAAGCCAGTAGTCGCAGGTCCCGATTCCGACCAGGAAGCCAAGCGGCGCCGAAAACAGACCGACGATCGTGATGGCGCTGCCGTCGACCACAGGGTGCTGATGCTGGAGCCAGCGGATCAGCACCGTGATGCCGACGGCGAATCCCAGCCCGAGCACGCTGAACAGCGCGGCCCGATACCAGCCAGGCGCCCGAAGCTTGGGCGGAAGCGGGACGCGCGTCTTTACTTGCGGCGGGGCCGCGGCTTGGGGGATCGTTGTCGTCGACATCAGCTGAACTCCATGGAGGTTCTCACTTGGTCGCGCTCGACAAGAAGGTCACGAGCGACTGGATCTGGGTCGAGGTCAAGGTGTGGGAAAAAGTAGACGGCATGATGCCCGCTTGGAAGCCCGAAGGTATGTATTTGTACGGACTCGTGATCGCGGTGGAGATGCACTGCTGAAGCGTCGCGCCGCGGATCCGCTTGGAGGCCGCGGTAGCGCAGTCCTTTCGGAGCCTGGTGTCAAGGTCGGGGCCGATGGTCCCGGTGGCGCCGGCCGCGCCAAGCGTATGGCACGAGCTACAGGCGGCCGAGCCGGTGAACACCGTCTTGCCCCCGGCGACGCCGGCCGCCGATGCACCCGCGGGGGCAGCCGATTTCGCCGAGGAAGCGCCGGCGGTGGGCGTCGTCGCAGCGCCCGGGACGCCGGCCTGGTTAGCGGACGAGGGGGGAGTACCGATCGGAGGAGCACTGTTGGCGGGCTGAGAGCTCAGCCAGGACCGGAATGTCGCCGACGGCACGACGTACACCGTGGCGCGCATCAGCGAGTGCCCCGCCCCGCAGAGCTCGGTGCACTCGGCGGGATAGGTGCCCAGGCGGGTCGGCGTGACCCGCAGCGTCGTGGTGATGCCCGGGACGGCGTCGATCTTCTCGGAGAACTCGGGGACGAAGAAGCTGTGCACCACGTCTAGGGAGCGGATCTTGAACACCACGGGCCGGCCCTTTGGCAGATACAGCACCGGGGAGACGACCGTCTTCCCGCCCGCCTGAGGATAGGAAAACTCGAACGCGAACTGGCGCTCGCTCACGTTGACGGTCATCTCTGACGTTTTGCTCGCTTCGTTGGAGTGCAAAACCGTGTAGGCGTAGGTGCACAGCGACAGGATGAGGATCGCCGGGAGCACGGTCCACAGGACCTCCAGGCGGGTGTTGCCATGGATGGGAGGGCCATCCTTCTCCTCATCCCCGGGGCGCATCCGGAACTTCCAGACCGAGAACACGACGACCGTTTCGACGAGCACGAAGATTGGGATCGTCGTCAGCAGGAGCACCGTGTAGAGCGTCCGCACATTCCCCGCCTGCTTGGAGCCGTTGGACGGGAACCAGGGGATCACCAGGGCTATCGGGATGAGGATCGCGAGCCCGATCACCCCGATCAGAACCATCTGCAAAACAGGACGCTTACGCACCGCCTGCCTCTTGGCCCGAACTCATCTGCAAGCCCGGCATCCTATGCGTTCCAGACCCCGAACGCCGCGGCTCCAAGCCGGGGTATGATTGCGGCAATCGTCGCAAGCGAGCCGGGAGAACACATGCACGTGCGAGAGGGGATGTCCGAAGTGGTGCTGACCGTCGGCCCCGGGCACACGCTGCGCGAGGCGGCGACCGCCATGCGAGATCGGAACGTGGGCGCGGCCGTCGTCCACGATCCGGATGCCCCTGGGCCGGGGCTCATCACAGAGCGCGACCTCCTGCGGGCGATCGGCACCGGCCACGATCCGGACAAGGAACTTGTGGCCGATCACCTGAGCTCCAATCTGACGTTTGCCGCGCCCGAGTGGCCACTGGAGAAGGCGGCCGATGCGATGGTACGCGGGCGCTTTCGCCACCTGGTGGTCGTCGACAGCGGCGAGCTCGTTGGGATCCTGTCGATGCGCGACATCGTCCGCGCGTGGACCGGCGACGGCGCCACCTGCGACATTCCGGCCGCCGCGGGCTCCGGCGCCGCCTAAGCGGACCGCTCCGCCGTATTTTTATAGCGCGCGATGGAGCTGGGGTCGGCGACGCGGTCGGCGCGCTGACGAGCTAGTGCCGGTGCTCGTCGGGCAGAGAGGCGACGTCCCGGCTGGTGTCCGACACCCATCGGAACACGCAGATGATCAGCACCACGCCGCCGATCGCCGACCAGACCCACCAGATCGTGGTGCCGACCACGATGCCGGTGACCGCCGCCGCTGAGATGATGGGCAGCAGCGAGGGCCCGGGCATGTGTATCTGCTCGCCCGCGGGCGGCGTCCTCTCGTTTGGGTCGGTGGCGCTCACGTCAGGGATGGACGTAGACGGCGGCGGCGACGAACGTGAGCCCGAACATGATCACGATCATGGCCCCGGCGATCAGTCCGGAGCGGATGTTCTTGCGGGCGAGCCTGCGGTCCATGCGCGCGAGGATCGTATCGCTAGAGCTTCACGTCGGCGACCATGGCCCCGAACAGCAGCGCCAGATAGGCCAGTGAGAACAGGTAGAGGCGCAGGGCCGTCCGCCGGTCGGCGCGCCGGAACAGCCACAGCGCTCCGGCGACGAAGGCCAGCCCGAGCACCATCGAGGCCGCGAGGTAGACGCCGCCGAACGCCCCGGCGCAGAAGGGCAATTGGGAAATTGCATAGAGCAGCAGCGTGTAGAGCAGGATCTGGCGCCGGGTCTCGCGCTCCCCTCGCACCACGGGCATCATCGGGATTCCTGCCCGCGCGTACTCGTCCTTCATCAGCAGGCTCAGGGACCAGAAATGTGGGGGCGTCCAGTAGAAGACGATGGCGAACAGGTACGCCGCCGTCCAACCCAGCGACCCCCGCGTGGCGGCCCACCCGACCAGCGGCGGTACGGCCCCCGCGGCGCCGCCGATCACGATGTTCTGCGGGGTCCGGCGCTTCAGGGCGATCGTGTACACGCCGACGTAGCCGACGAAGCCGGCGAGCGAAAGCGACGCAGCCAGAACGTTCACCGTAAGCGAAAGCAGGGCGAACGACAGCACTGCCAGGGCTAGGCCGAACAGCAGCGCCGATCGGGGGCTGATCCGGCCCGCGGGGATGGGCCGGGATGCAGTACGCCGCATCCGGGCGTCGATGTCGCGGTCCAAGAAGTGGTTCACCGCGCCGGCCCCGCCGGCCGACAGGTAGCCGCCCAGGCAGGTAAGCGCGATCTTCGAGGCCGGTGGATTGCCCGCCACCTCCATCGTCGTGATGGTGGTCAACAGCAGCAGCGACTGTACCTTGGGCTTGGTCAGCTCGAGGTAGTCCGCCGCGAGCCGCCGGACCGCGGTCAGCGGGGCGGCCCCGGCGGCGGTGATCGTGCTGGCTGCCGGTGCCTCCATCAGCTCAGACCCGGGCGAAGCGCTCGGAGCCGCCGGTCTTCTGCGTCACGCCGGTCTCACGCTCCACCTGGCGGCGGATGTCGCGCATCGGCTCCACCGAGCGGACCCGCGGGATCACGTCGAAGTTGTTCGGCGGTGGAGGGGAGGGCGTGAACCATTCGAGCGTGTTCCCCTTCCAGGGGTCAGGACCCGCGATCTTCCCAACCCGCAAGCTGCGGGCCACGTTGATGATCGTGAGCAGGATGCCAACTCCGAGGATGAACGAGCCGATCGTGGAGATCAGGTTGTACGTAGACCATCCGAGCCCGGGGCCATACGTGTATATCCGCCGCGGCATCCCGGACAGCCCGAGCGCGTGCTGGACGAAGAAGGTCATGTTGAAGCCGATGAACATCACCCAGAACGACAGCTTCCCGAGTGGCTCGTTCAGCATCCGCCCAGTGATCTTCGGGAACCAGTAGTAGAGGCCGGCCATGATCGAGAACACCGCGCCGCCCATCAGCACATAGTGGAAGTGGGCGACGACGAAGTAGGTGTCGGTCAGCTGCCAGTCGACGGGGAACGTGGCCAGGAAGATGCCGGTGATCCCGCCGATGGTGAAGATCGCGATGAAGCCGATCGCGAAATACAGCGAGGTCGTCATCATCAGCGACCCTCGCCACAGGGTCGAGATCCAGTTGAAGATCTTGACACCCGTGGGGACCCCGATCAGGAACGAGCTCAGCATGAAGAAGCCCATGACCACGATCGGGAGCGGCGAGGCAAACATGTGGTGGGCCCATACCAGCGTGGCCAGGAACGCGATTACCACGGTGGCCGCCGCGATCGCCTTGTACCCGAAGATCGGCTTGCGCGAGAACACGGGAATGACCTCAGAGATCATCCCGAACCCGGGCAGGATCATGATGTAGACCTCCGGGTGGCCAAAGAACCAGAACAGGTGCTGCCAGAGGACTGGTGCACCGTGCGCGGTGGGGTCGAAGAAATGGGTGCCGAAGTGGCGGTCGGTCAGCATCATGGTCACCGCCGCGGCGACCACCGGAATGGCGATGATCAAAAGAATCGCGTACACCAGGATCGCCCACACGAACAGCGGCAGCCGCCCCCAGCTCATCCCGGGAGCGCGCATGTTGGCGATCGTGGCGTAGAAGTTGACCGCGCCCAGAAGTGAGGAGATGCCGGTCAAGTGGATCAGGAAGATCCAAGCGTCCTGCCCGCCCGAAGGCGAGAACTGGATGCTGGAGAGCGGCGGGTAGCTCCACCAGCCGGCTTCTGGCGGGTTGAAGAACAGCGTGCAGTAGAACACGATTCCGCCGAACAGGAGCAGCCAGAAGGACATCGCGTTCAGGCGCGGGAACGCCATGTCGCGGGCGCCGATCATCAGGGGCACGAAGTAGTTGCCGAAGCCGGCCATGATCGGCACGACGAACAAGAAGATCATCGTCGTGCCGTGCATCGTCAGCAGCTCGTTGTATCTCTCGCCTGTGAGGAACGTGCTGTTCGGGACGCTCAGCTGGACGCGCATGAGCAGAGCCTCGATCCCGCCGAGCAGGAAGAACACGAACGTGAGGACCAGGTACATGATCCCGATCTTCTTGTGGTCGGTGGTCGTAACCCACTCGACCCACCGCTTGGTCTGGCGCGGCTTGACCACCGTGTCGGTGATCACCTGGGGAACCGGGCGAACCGGGCGAACCGGGGGAGCCGTGACTGCCATCAGAGCTGCCCCGATTGAGTTAAGTACTGACGGAGCGCGCCGACCCGATCGTTGGCCTGGGTGATGAGCCGCTGCTGCTGGTTTAGCCAGGCCTGATACTGGGCCGGCGGCACGACGTTCACCAATGCCGTCATCGCGGCGTGGTTTCGGCCGCACAGCTGCGCGCACTGGCCGTGGAACAGCCCCGGATGCAGAGCCTTGAACCACGTGTAGGTGGTGTAGCCGGGGACGGCGTCCACCTTGCCGCCCAGCGACGGGACCCACCAGGAGTGGATGACGTCGGTCGATTGGATATCGAGCACCACCGTGGCGCCGGCGGGCGCCTCCATCTCCTGGTAGGAGTACGGGAGCTTGTTCGTGAAGTAGTTGTTCAGGCAGCCCGAGCCATAGGTGTAGCGCCAGATGTACTGGCGCCCCTGCACGCAGATCGTGACCTGCTTGCCATTGGGAGGTGTCGGTTGCGTCGTCGAGGCCGACAGCACGACGCCAGGGTTGGAGTTCGGCGGGTTGATGATGCCGCCGAGCTTGACGAACGTGACAACCGTGATCGCCACCAGGATCAGTGCCGCGGCCACCGTCCAGGAGACCTCGAGGCGGGTGTTGCCGTGGATCTGGGCCGCGACCGCGCCCTTCTTGGCGCGGAACTTGAACATCGAGTACACGAGCGTCCCGACCACGATCATGAACACGACCGCGGCGATGTAGAGGATGATCTTGTAGAGCGAGTCGATCTTGTTGGCGTTCGGAGAACCGCCCGCCTTGGGCGTGATGAAGTTGGCGAACGCGGCAGGTGCCAGGAGCAGCGCGACGGCCACGGCGCTCGCCATAGCCAGCAGGCTGCGGCGCCTGCGGCCTCCCAGTCCCCGCCGGCGGATGCCCCGAGGATCGCGCCGTCGGCTGCTCACGCGGCCGTATCCAGC
Organism: Actinomycetota bacterium; assembly: GCA_005883415.1. GTDB lineage: Bacteria > Actinomycetota > Thermoleophilia > Solirubrobacterales > Solirubrobacteraceae > Palsa-465. Next base: position 10,125 of record VAWT01000167.1, read on the forward strand.
GCGTCGGCGGCTGTTCCCGGGGACTCGCAAGGCGGCGGCATTCTATCCGGCCGCCGGAGTTTCGATCGCCACACGCCAGCTTGGGCCTAGGCCGTGAGCCTCGATCCTGGGCGCGGGCCAAACGTATACTCGCGGCGGTTTGCGCGCGTCGCGGGGCATCCGAGGCACCGCCTGGGCCCTCGTCGCGGTGGGCGTCGCCGCGCCTGCCCTACGACGCCGCCTGAAGCTCCGCCCCCGTGTGGTGCTGGGGAGCGCCGGGCTCGCGCCCGTCGCGCTGTGCGTAGCCGTGCCGCGCACCCGTGCCCGTGACGTGGGCGTGTGCGCGCTGAACATGTGGGCCTACATCGCGGCGTACGAGATGCCACACGACGATCCCGAGCGGCTGGCGGCGCGGGTCAAGATCGATTACCCGATCGCAGTCGACCGCGTGCTCGGCCTCGGGGTTCCGCCCACGCTGCGTCTCCAGCGGGCGTTCGCCAAGCCGGGCCGGATTTCTCGTTTTGAGCGCGTGCTCGTCTGGTGCCACTGGACGTGGTTCTTCACGCCTCACGCCAGCCTCGCGTACGTCCTCGTCCGCCGCTATGACCGCTTCGCGTTCGCGGCGGCTCGCATGTACACCGTGTTCGACCTGGGGGCGATCTTCTACTGGGCCATCCCGACGGCTCCGCCGTGGTGGGCCGCGCTGCGCGGACGGCTCGACGACCGCAGCACGATCCGCGTGCGACGGATGATGATCGAGTACGGGGAGCAGTTCTGGGGACCCCGCTGGGAGGGTCTTTACGATGTGCTGGGAGGAAATCCGCTTGCTGCCATGCCGTCGCTTCATTTCGCCACGTCGCTGATGGGAGCGCACCTGCTCTCTGAGGTGGGCCCGATCGCCGGTGCGGTCGGTTGGACCTACTCGGCCTTGCTCGGGATCGCGCTCGTGTATCTGGGTGAGCACTACGCCGCTGACCTGCTGGCGGGAGTCGTTCTGACCGAGACCGTCCGTATCGGTGCTCCCCGCGCCCGTCCGCTGGGGGGACAGGTTTCCTCCGCTCTGCAGGCACTCGAGGCTCGGGCCAGCGGGGGGTAGCGGTCATGGCCGGCGACGCTCCCAAAGAGCAGCGGGCCCCGGAACCGACCTCCTCTGCTGGGCTCGCGGCGCCCGCGTCTGACGCGGAGGAATCCGGGCGGCCGGTCGGTCCCACCACCGAGGAGATGCCGCGGGTCGTGGTTACCCGCCGGCGGCTGCTGGCCTCGGCGCTGTTCGTGGTTTCGGTCATCGCCTTTCTGTACTTCGTGCTGCCCAAGCTGGTCGGGTTCAAGGGGACTTGGGACCGGATCCAGCACGGAGACGCCTGGTGGCTCGGGCTGGCCGCGGTACTCGAGGTGTGCTCGTTCGGCGGTTACATCGTGCTGTTTCGGGCTGTGCTCGCCCGCGGCGTCTCCAGGATCGACTGGCGCGCCAGCTACGAGATCACGATGTCCGGCCTGGCGGCGACCAGGCTGTTCGCCGCGGCTGGCGCCGGGGGGATCGCGCTGACGGCATGGGCGCTGCGGCGAGCGGGGATCGAGCCACGGGTCGCCGCCTGCAGACTGATCGCGTTCATGGTGCTGCTGTACGCCGTGTACATGGCCACGCTCGTGATCTGCGGGCTCGGGCTGTACGTGGGCATCATTCCGGGCGGTGGTCCGTTTGCGATCACGGTCGTGCCCGCGATCTTCGGGGCGATAGTGATCGTCGTGTTTTTAGCCATTTCGCTGGTGCCCGGGAACTTCGAGCGGTTCGTCCGTCGTTCTACCGGAAAGGGGTGGCTGGCGAAGGTCGCGACGTGGCTCGCCACCGCGTCGGCCACTACCGGATCGGGGGTGCGGACGGCGATCGACCTGGTGCGCTCACGCGATCCGTTCCTGCTCGGCGCCGTCGCCTGGTGGGGGTTCGATATCGCGGTTCTGTGGGCATCGTTTCGCGCCTTCGGCTCCGCGCCACCCGGCGGCGTGATCGTGATGTGCTACTTCGTCGGGATGCTCGGCAACACCCTGCCCCTGCCCGGCGGTATCGGCGGCGTCGACGGGGGCATGATCGGGGCCTTCACAGCCTTTGGTGTGCACGTTCAGCTGGCTATCGTTGCCGTTCTCGCCTACCGTGTGTTCGCGTTCTGGCTGCCGACACTGCCCGGCGCCGTGGCGTATCTGCAGCTCCGGCGCACCGTTCAGCGGTGGCGCGCCGCCCGAGCGCCAAGCTATACTTAGTGAAGTAATGGAGAACAGCGTCCAAGATGTGATCATCGTCGGCAGCGGTCCGGCCGGCTACACGGCGGCGCTGTACAGCGCCCGCGCCAACCTGGAGCCGCTCGTCATCGAGGGGTTCGCGTGGGGCGGGCTGCTGCAGCAGACGACCGACGTCGAGAACTACCCGGGCTTCCCCGACGGGATCATGGGGCCGGAGCTGATGCAGAAGTTTCGTGATCAGGCGGCCCGTTTCGGCGCCAGGCTCGAGACCGACGACGTGACCAAGATCGAGTTGGCGCAGGGCGGCGGGGTGCACAAGGTGTGGACCGGGGACCAGCTTCACCTCGGGCGCACGGTCGTGCTGGCGATGGGGGCCAAGCATCGCAAGCTCGGAGTCCCGGGCGAGGATGAGCTCGGCGGCCGGGGCGTCAGCTACTGCGCCACCTGCGACGCCGCCTTCTTCCGCCAGAAGCCGACGATCATCGTGGGCGGCGGCGACTCGGCCATGGAGGAGGCGATGTTTCTCTCGAAGTTCGCCGACAAGGTGGCAATCGTCAATCGGCGCGATGAGTTCCGGGCCTCGAAGATCATGCTCGAGCGTGCCCGGGCGCTCGACAACATCGAGTGGCTGACCCCGTATGTGGTGAAGGAGTTCATTCCCTCAGACGGGTCCCTGGCTCAGGTCCTGCTGCGCAACACCCAGGACGACTCGGAGCGAAAGGTCGAGATCGCGGGCGCGTTCATCGCCATCGGCCACGAGCCGCAGTCCCAGTTGGTGCAGGGCCAGGTCGAGACAGATGCCGCTGGCTATGTTGTGACCCAGGGCCGCTCGACCCTGACCAGCGTGCCCGGCGTGTTCGCGGCCGGCGATCTCGTCGACCACACCTACCGGCAGGCAGTAACCGCGGCCGGGACAGGCTGCCAGGCCGCGCTTGATGCGGAGTGGTACCTGCGCGACACGGATTCGCTGATCGATCGGCCAGCGGCCGCCGTGACCTCGGCCGAGTAGTCAGGGCCGCCCGGCGCAGACTGCCTATTAGCCGAGCTTTGCCCAGACGGTCTTCGTCTCGAGATATGCCTCGAGTCCTTCGCGGCCGTGCTCCCGCCCGACGCCCGAGGCCTTGTAACCGCCGAATGGGGCGCCCGGGTCGACCTCTCCCCAGCAGTTGACGTACACCGAGCCGGCCTTCAGCAGCGACGCCAGCCGGTGGGCGTTAGTAAGTGATCGGGTCCACACGCCGGCCGCGAGGCCGTAGTCGGTGTCGTTGGCACGCGCCGCAACCTCCTCGAGCGACTCATACGGAATCGCGACCAGGACCGGACCGAAGATCTCCTCGCGCGCGACCTTGAGCGAGTCATCGGTGGCCGTGAACACGGTCGGCTCGACGAAATATCCGCCGTCGCTTTCGAGGGAGGGGCCGCCGCCGACGACCGCCGAGCCACCGCCCACGACCAGCTCCGCTCCCTGATCTCGGCCGGCGTCGATGTAGGAGAGGACGCGCTGGCGCTGTTCGGCGGAGACCACGGGCCCCAGCTGCGTAGCAGGATCTAGGCCAGGACCCACGCGGGTCTTGCCCGCCCGGTCTGCGAGCGCGGACACTACGTCGTCGAACTGGTCGCGCTGCACGAACAGCCGGCTGCCTGCGTTGCACGCCTGGCCGGTGTTGAAGTAGATCGCCTGAAAGGAGCCCTTCACGGCGGCGTCGAGGTCTGCGTCCGGGAGGATGATGTTGGGAGACTTTCCGCCGAGCTCGAGGGTGAGGCGCTTCAGCGACCGGCCGGCCTTGGACCCGATCTCTCTGCCCACTTCGGTCGAGCCGGTGAACGCCAGCTTGTCGACGCCTTCGTGGTCGACGAGGGCCGCCCCGGTCTCCCCATCGCCAGTCACCACGTTCACCACCCCGGGCGGGATGCCCGCCTCCAGCGCGAGCTCGCCCAGGCGCAGAGCGCTCAGTGGGGTCTGCTCGGCGGGCTTGAGCACGGTGGTGCAGCCCGCCGCCAGTGCCGGTGCCAGCTTCCAGGACGCCATCAGCAAGGAGAAGTTCCAGGGAATGATCTGGCCGCAGACCCCGACCGGCTCCTTGCGCGTGTAACACAGCATTCCGTCTTGGTGAACGGGAAGGACGTCGCCGTACACGCGCTCGGGCCAGCCGGCGAAATGGCGAAAGTGAGCGACGGTTTCGGGGACATCGACCACCTTCGCGAGCTTCAGCGGTTTGCCATTGTCAAGCGACTCGAGCTCCGCCAATTCGTCGCCGTTCGCCTCGACCAACCGGTGGCGGGGTCGAGGGTTTCGAATGTCCGCCCATCGGCGGCCGGCTGGCGCTCGCCGCCGATCAGCAGCTGGTGCTGGCGGGACGCAAAATCCCGCGAGGCCTCGGATAGCGCTTCGGGAAGAGTGGTGACCGACATGGTCCTCCTGTTCAGGGCGAAAGGACGATCTTCATCGCCTCGCGACGATCGTAGAGCGCGTACGCGTCGGCGGCTTGCTCGAGCTCCAGGTGGTGGGTGACGAGAGGGGTGGGGTCAAGTGTTCGGGCAGCCAGCATCCCCAGGACGCGGTCCACATGACCGATGACGTTGGCGTGCCCGCTGCGGAGCGTCAACGCCTTGATCCATACGAGCCCCATATGGACCTGGCACGGCTCCGCGTAGACTCCGATCGCCACCACGGTCCCGGCCTTCCGGGACACGCGGATCGCGAGGTCCAGCGCGTCGGGATGTCCCACCGCGTCGATCGCGGCGTCAACGCCGCGGCCGGACGTGAGTCGCTTGACGGCTTCCCGTGGGTTGTCCTCGGTCAGATGTACCGGCGTCGCGCCAAACGATCGCGCCAGGTCGAGCCTCTGCTCGACGCTGTCGATCGCGATGACGGGGCTCGCTCCGGTCGCCCGCGCCACCTGAACCGCGCACAGCCCGACCGGACCGAGGCCCAGCACGGCGACGTTGTCGCCGGGTTTGATGTCGGCTTGCAGGATCGCGTGGTAGCCGGTGCCCATCACGTCGCCCGCGAACAGCGCCACCTCGTCAGAGACCCCCTCGGGCACCTTGCGTAGCGTCATGTTGGCGCGCGGCACGAGCGCCCGCTCCGCCTGGGTGCCCTGTAGGCCGCCGAGCAGTTTGCCGTGCCCGAAAACCCGCATCTCGTCGCATTTGTGGAACGCGCCCCGCAGGCAGAAGAAGCATGTCCCGCAAGCGCTGTGGAAGCAGCCCAGGACCCGATCCCCCGGCTGGACGCGCGTGACGGCGTCGCCCGCATCGATCACCGTACCGACGAACTCGTGCCCGATGGTGAACCCGGGCTCGATCTGCACCCGGCCGTGGTAGATGTGCAGATCCGAGCCGCAGATGCCGCTGGCCTCGATGGCCACAACGGCGTCGTCGCGAGCCTCGAGCTCCGGCTCGGAGCGCTCCTGTACCTGAACGTCACCGGGAGCTTGGAAGGTCACTGCTCTCATCTGCTCACAGAGGGTAAGCTCCCGCGCGTATCGGCGGAGTGCTCAGAAGGGGGCATCATGAAATTGAGGGCTTTGATCGTGGTGACAGTTGCGCTGGCGGCGCTTGCGGCGAGCTCGGTGGCGATGGGTGGAACGCGGACGTCCGCTCGGATCTACCAGGCGTTTACCTCATCCGGTGCACCGGCGATTTCGGTGACCAAGACGGTCAAGGGGCACTGCTTCTCGGGATCCAGTCGGGTCAACCGCAACGACGCCTGGCGCTGCCTGAGCAAGAACCTCCTCTATGACCCCTGCTTCAGCTCGAGCAAGGCCAAGGGGATCGTGCTCTGTCCGGCCGCGGCCTGGAGGCGCTCAGGGGTGAAGATCATCCTGACGCAGGGGCTGCCGACCAAGTTCGGCAACAAGCGGGCTCCGTCGACAAATGTGCGGCCGTGGGCAATGCAGACCATCTCGGGGATCAGGTGCGTGCGCGAGGGCATGGGCCCCTTCATCATCCCCACTGTGGTCGGCGACTACGCCTGCACGAACGGTAAGTGGCTGTGGGGCCAGCCGAACCGCAAGACGCAGCCCTGGACGATCTACATGGCCTCCGTGACGGCCACGACGCTGACGACCAAGGCCAGGATCAGGATCGCCTGGTTCTAGGGGACCCTAGTCGTACGCGAAGAACCCTTCACCGGTGTGCATTCCGAGCCTGCCGGAGAACACGAGGCGGCGCAGTAGTGGGGCCGCGCGGTAGCGCTCCTCGCGCCGCTCGTCGAACAACCCGTCGAGGACGGACACCACATGATCGAGGCCGATGGCATCGGCCCAGTGCAGGACGCCGCGCGGGTAATTGAGGCCGTGGACCATCCCGGCGTCGATGTCCTCGGCGCTGCCGATGCCTTCATCGAGCGCGAACGCCGATTCGTTGATCACCTGGCAGACGATCCGCCCCAGCACGAGGCCGGGCGCGTCCGACACCCAGGCGGTGTGCTTGCCGAGAGTGGCGAAAAATCGTTCAGAGGTGACCGCCGCGGACTCGGCCGAATCAGGGCCTCGCGTGAGTTCGACCAGCCCCGACTGCTCGAACGGCGGGAGCACGTGGAAGCCGACCGCGTTGCCGCCCAGGTCCAGTGCCGCCAGCGATCCCGCGGCGCAGCACATCAGCCGCGGTCCGCCCTGAAGCGGCTCTTGAGGCTCTTCCCCGCCGGTGCAGTCGACTACCAGGGCCGGTACGGCCCCGGACTGGGCCGAGCCTTCGACCTGCCAGCCGGCATCGGCCGCGGCCTCGGAAAGTTGGGCCGCCAGGGGCAAATCCCCCACGATCACTACCAGGCCGTTGGCTCCGCCCGCCGTACGGGGCTCGGGATCGGGTGGGCGGTAGGGGTCGCGCGCATAGTCGTAGTAGCCGCGTCTCGACTTGCGTCCATGGCGTCCGGCGGCCACGTATCGCGCGGTGATCGGTGACGGCCGCCACCGGGGCTCGCCGAAGCTCTGCTCGTAGAACGAGCGGGACACGTCGAGGCCCGTGTCGACGCCCACCAAATCCATCAGCTCGAACGGGCCCATCCGAAACCCTCCCCCCATGCGGCAGATGCGGTCTATCTCTTCAAGCGGGGCCACCCCTTCCTGTAGCAGCTTGAGCGCCTCGAGCCCAAAGGGCCGGTTACAGCGGTTGACGAGAAACCCGGGCCCGTCGGCCGCGTCGATGACGTGCTTGCCCATCGCCTCGCCGGCGGCCCGCGCGACGGCGAGCGCATCCCGTGAGGATTCCTCTCCGGCCACGACTTCGAGCAAGCGCATCACCGGAGCCGGGTTGAAGAAGTGCATGCCGACCACGCGTTCTGCCCGCTTGACCGGGGCCGCGACAGCGGTCACGAGCAGCGAGGAGGTGTTCGTTGCGAGCACGCAGCTTTCGGAGACCACATCCGCCGCCAGCTTGACGAACAGCTCCCGCTTGAGCTCGAGCCGCTCCGGCGCGGCCTCGATCACCAGCTCGCAGGGACCCAGGTCCTCGAGGCCTGGAGCCGGCTCCAACCGGTCTCGCGCGTCATCTGCCTCCTCTGGGGTCAGCCGCTTGCGTTCCACCCCTCGCTCCAGCTGGCCGACGATGTTCTGGGCTCCCCGCTCGAGCGCTTCTGGAACGGGATCGTGCAGCAGCGTTCGGGCGCCGGACAGGCAGGCCAGCTGAGCGATCCCGGCGCCCATGGTGCCGGCGCCGGCGACGCCGATCGTCCTCGGCGGCGGTCCGGCTGTCACGTCAGCGCGTTGATGCCCGTCACCGCCCGGCCGATGATCAGCTGCTGGATTTGGGACGTCCCCTCATAGAGGGTCGTCACGCGGACGTCGCGGAAGTAGCGCTCGACTGGATAGTCGTCCACGTAGCCGGAGCCGCCATGGACCTGGATGCCGGTGTTGGCGCACCGCACCGCTGCCTCCGTGGCATACAGCTTGGCGATCGAGGTCTCGGTCGTGTTCGGCTTGCCGGCGTCCTTCAGCCAGCCCGCACGCCAAACGAGCATCCTGGCCGCGTCGGTCTCCAGGACCATGTTCGAGATCATCGCCTGCACCAGCTGGAAACTCCCGATGGGGCGGCCGAACTGCTCGCGCTCCTTGGAGTAGCGCACGGACGCGTCCACACAGCCCTGGCAGATGCCGACGCAGCCGGCGGCCACGCTGTAGCGGCCGGAGTCCAGAGCCGTCATCGCCACCTTGAATCCATCGCCCACCTCTCCCAGTACCGCGTCCTCCGGCGCCCAGACATCGTCGAGCGAGATAGCGGCCGTGTCTGACCCACGCAAGCCCATCTTGTGGTGAATCGTCTGCGGCTGAAATCCGTCTTGGTCGGTATCGACGAGGAAGCAAGCCAGCCCTCGGCAGCCGAGCCACTCGCCCGAACAGAGCTTCGGCAGGTAGTGGTGCTTTTGCTCTTCGGTGCCCCAACGCAGGATCGAGGAGCACACGAGCGAGGTCTGGACCGAGATGACGGTTCGCATCGCCGAGCAGCCCCGCCCGACCTGCTCCACCACCAGGCCGTATGTCAGGTAGTCGAGGCCGGCGCCGCCGTACTCGCGCGGGACGATCGCGCCGAGATAACCCTGCTGGGCGATCTTGGCCACCAGCTCCAGGTCGAAGTGCTCGTTGCGGTCGTTCTCCCGGGCGCGCTCGACGATCTCGTGATCGGTGAAGTCACGGGCGGTTTCGCGGATCAGCTGCTGCTCATCTGAAAGCTCGAAGTCCATTCCTCGGCACGGTATACGCTCAGGCTGAGCATGGTCCCCGAGACGAGATATGCACGCTCAGGCCATCTGCACATCGCCTACCAGGTGGTCGGCAGCGGGCCGGTGGACATCCTCTGGGTGCCGACCTGGATCTGGCAGATCGAGCACATGTGGGAGTGGCCCATGGCCGCTCGCATGCTCAGCCGGTTTACCTCGTTTTCGAGGTTGATCACCTTCGACAGGCGCGGCGCGGGCCTGTCTGAGCGGATCTCCGGCGCCCCCACGCTCGAGGAACAGATGGACGACGTGGTCGCGGTGATGGACGCCGTCGGCTCGGAGCGGGCGGCCGTCGTGGCCATGCTCGAGGCAGGGTCGATGGCCTGCCTGTTCGCCGCCACCCACCCCGAGCGCACCCGCGCGATGGTGCTTTACGAAGCGACGCCGCGTATGACCGCCGCGCCGGACTACGACTGGCCTTTGACCCGCGAGGAGCGCGAACCGCTGATCGAGGCGCTGGGAGCGGACTGGGGGTCCGGCCAGAGAGTGCTGAATCTGATCTCCCCCCGCGGACATAACGAGCGGTTCACGCAATGGGCAGGTCGGCTCGAGCGGCTGGCGGCGAGCCCGGGCGCGGCAGTCGCGTTCTTCCGGATGCAGTCGGAAATCGACGTGCGTCCGGTGCTGCCGTCGATCCAGGCACCGACGCTCGTCATGCATCGCGTCGACGACCCCAGAATCGACATCCGCCACGCCCGGTACCTGGCCGAGCACATCCCTGGCGCACGCCTACTCGAGCTTCCGGGGAGCCACACGCTTCCGTTCGGCCCGGATCAGGACGAGCTGGTGGACGAGATCGAGGAGTTCTTGACGGGCGCGCGCCACGCACCAGACCCGGAGCGGATCCTGGCGACCGTGATGTTCTCCGACATCGTCGACTCGACGTCCCAGGCGGCCGAGATGGGGGACAGGCGCTGGCGAATGGTGCTCGAATCGATGGACGGCTCGATCGGAAGCGAGCTAGGCCGCCACCGCGGCCGGGTGGTCAAGAAGATGGGCGACGGGCTGCTGGCCACGTTCGACGGGCCGGCGCGCGCCATCCGCTGTGCCACCGCGATCCACGAGGCGGCGCGCAGCCAATTCGGCCTCGACGTTCGCAGCGGCCTGCACACCGGGGAGATCGAGCTGATCGGCGACGACGTGGGCGGGATCGCCGTCCATATCGGCGCCCGCGTCTCCGCTTGCGCCGACCCCGGGGAAGTCCTCGTCTCCGGCACCGTCAAGGACCTGGTCGTGGGCTCTGGGATCTCTTTTGAGGACCGGGGGGAGAGAGAACTCAAGGGGGTGCCTGGCGCGTGGCGACTCTGGGCTGTGACTGCCTGAGGGGCCCTCAGGAGCCGTCCCAGGCACTTCGCGCAAGCACTGTGCCGAGGACGGCCCTGAGGGGACCCTGACCGGCTACCTAGCCGGCTGACGTCGGAGGCAACGTAGTTACCGGCGCCAGCCCTGACACCGTGATCGTCACCGGTGCCGAGGCCGCGCCGACGTTGCGGCCGTCGCTGTAGATCCGGGAGCGGAACTTGACCGTGCCCGCCTTGCCGAACGTCCAGCCGAAGTGGAACGTCGATCCGGAGCCGACGAACCGAGCCTCGACCGAGTGCCAGTCGCCATCAGCCCCCAGTCGCTGGAGGTAGACGACATGGTTCGTCTTGTCAGGCGTCACCGTCCCCGTGAAGGTGACTTTCCCCCCGACCGTCGAGGTCGACGAGCTCGGCGTCAGTGTCAGCACATCGCGGACGCCCTGCCACAGCAGCGCGCTCGCCCGGTTTGCACTGAAGGCGGCACGTGTCTGGTAGACGGTGTTCACCGTGGGTGTCACGGTGAAGCTATAGGCGCCGTTCGGGCCGACGGGATTCTGCCCGACGAGTTGGAACGGACCGCCGCGAGCTGGACGCCCCCACAGCTGGACGAACGCGGGCTGCACCGTCGGTCCCGGGGTCAGGACACCGGAGATCACCACCGACTGTCCATAGCTCTGGACCGGATTGGAGGTGTTGATGGTGAACCCGGTCACCTGCTTTTGCTGAATCGTCAGCTGCACGGCATCCGACGAGCTCTGGATATTGCGGGCATCGCCCGGCAGAACCGCGCGAATATCGCGTTCACCCGGCGTACGCCAGATGTAGGCAGCCGCGTAATTGGAGCCCGGGCCGAGCAGAGCCGAGCGCAGCGTGCGCCAGTCATCGCCTGATCCCACCTGCTGTTGGAGCAGTACCCGCTGGAATGCGTGTCCCGGAGTGACGTGTCCGGTGAACACCACCCGCTGTCCGGTAACCGCCGTGTTGGTGCTGGCGTTCAGAGTGACGAGTGCCGCCACATGCTCGTGCACGGTGCGAGAGAAGGACCCGGCGGGCCCGCGCGCGAACCAATCGCGGTTCGTGTAAACGACGCCAGCGCCCCGGGTGAACTCGTAGAACCCGTTGGGAAACGTCGTTGTCGTACCCACCGGTGAATAACCGGGCCGCCCACCGATGTGGCGGTACAGGTGGATTAACTGACCACCAGCGTTGGGTCCCTGCAGCCGGCCGTAGATCAACACGCCCTCACCGGCGATGATCGGGTTGGGAGAAGCGTTGATCGTTAGGTTGTTGCTCTGATTGGGCGCATGCTGAACCTGGCCAGGGGCGATCGCCGGAATCGCGAAAACCACCAGGGCAGCGAACATCGATGCGGCCACGGCAACGCGTAGGCGCATGAGAGCCTCCTTCTTCCTACTTCTAGGGGCCCGCCCGCTGCGACCCGTCGGGGCGGTGCCGATTGACGCCCCTCCAAACACCCCGGGGGTTGAGAAAGTTGCGCCCCGGGGTGACTCAGCTATGCCCCGGGGTGATTTAGGTAGTTACGGCGAGTATGAGTTGGCCGCCGAAACAAGCTCCGCCATACCAGGCCAGTCTTCGATGGGATCGGTCGAGCGAACGACGTGCATTCCAGCCGCCGCGTAGCGTGCGAATGCGGCGTCGGCTTCGTCTGTGTAGTCCACTGCACCGGGCACGACGACCGGGGAGGTGCAGTCCTCGAGCAGGTACGTGCGGTTGGCGATCACCTGCATCTCGTCATGCTCCAAGAGGTCATCGACCGTCCAGGCCAGGCAGTGGCTCTTGGCCTGACCGGCGACGATCACCGCGTCGAATGTCTGCAGCCTTTCGATCAGCTCCTGGTTGAAGACGCCAAGGCGATCGCCATCGGGTCCTTCGGTCACTTCCGGTCCAAGAATCGAGTAATGCTCGGTGAGCGGATTGTGACCCTTGACCTGGAACTCGGGTTGGCTGTATCGAGCGATCGTGTGGAAGAAGATCGCTTCCTCGACGGCCGAGACGAGGGCGTGGCCGATACTGCCGAGCATCGCGTGGTACGGCCAGATCGTGAGGTCGTACTTTCCGCCTTCCGCGAGCCGCCGCGTATAGAAGGCCAGGTGGCGTTCGGCGTAGTCGCGGTCGAGGCCCAAGGCATCGGCCACGGCCGGGTTGACCCGGAAGCGGCCGCACTTGACATCCTCGGCCGATACGAGGGTGTACGGCCCCGGGTGATTGCCGTCGCCGTCGATGAGCCAGATGGCGTGAAAGACCTGCATCGCGTCGTGGGTGTCGAGGCTCGGCAGGACCTGCGTGATGACCCCAAGGTTCCGGTACAGAAACTCGACCAGGCGGCGGTTGTCATCGACTGCGCCGCGCCCCGAGCGTCCACCGACGAACAGCTCGAACGCGGGGATGCAGAACGTGTTCTGGACGTCGACTACGAGCAGGCAGATCCGAAACGAGTCTTCGGCGGCTGCGATTAGGCCGTGGTTCGCGGCCCACGAGCGTGCCTCGCGCGCGCGATCCTCATAAGCCACTGGCCAGACTTCGCCCACACGATCCGGGTCGAAGTGGGGCGGAAGCAAAAGCGCGCGCACTCGCGGTCAAGTCTAGGGTGGCGATCTTCCGATGGGCTTGCGGCAGGGGCTCAAAACGAGTGGAGGCAGCCCGGGGACGTGGGTAGACTGACCGAGTGGACCCGTTTGCTTTGGCCATGCTTGGCCTGTTGGTCGGGGGGATCCTGTGGGTCATCCTGGTGGGGAAGTTCTCCTCGCGCAGGGGGCTCGAGGAGGCGATGGGCTGGAAGTCGGCCCGCGAGGTCATGGAGCGACGCGAGGCGCTCGACGTCGAAGACGTCAACGAGATGATCGCCGCTCGCAACGCGAGGCGCCGCGCTCGGGGCGAGCGCGAGGTGACGCTCGAGGAAATGGAGTTCCAAATCAGCCAGGACTTACGAGAGCAGCGCGAGCGCCGCGAGCGTTACCTGGCCGACCGGCGCGAGCAGGAACTCCACGATCGTGACCTCCAGGAGCTGCTCGAGGCGACCAACGCCAGGAGGCGAGCGCGGGGAGAGCCGGAGCGGTCTCGGGAGCAGGCGCAAAATGAATTTGGCGCAGGACCGGGGTCCAGTCCCGGTCCGGGCGAGGGCTCGCCTCCGCCTGGCTGAGTGCGCTGTCTGATCATCGGCTGCGGGTGTCGCGGCCGAGCGCTGGCCGCGTCGCTGATGGCCGAGGGCCATGTCGTCCGCGGCACCAGCCGGGACTCCGGTCACGTGCCTGCGCTCGAGGCGGCCGGCGTCGAAGCGTTCGTCGGCGATCCCGATCGAGTCGGGACGATCGTTCCGGCCCTTCAGCAGGTCAGCGTGGCCTGCCTGTTGCTTGGGTCAGCGGTCGGCGACCCCGACCGCATCGCTGCCCTGCATGGCCCCAGGCTCGAGATGCTGCTGGAAAAGATGATCGATACGACGGTTCGCGGGATCGTCTACGAGGCAGGGGGAACGGCGGCGCCGGCAGTGCTCCAGCGAGGGGGCGAGCTGGTTTCGATGGCATGCCAAAGATCGCGAATCCCCTACGAGCTGATTGACGCCGATCCCTCGGATCACGGCGCCTGGATGCGGGTCGCGGAGCGAGCAGTTGAACGGGTGATGGCTTCACGCCGGCGCTAGACTCAGGATAAATAGGTGAAAGCCGACTAGTTTTTAGGAGAGGCGCCCGTGGCCGAATATGCGAATGACGTACTGGTCGAGCCCGACTGGCTCGAGCAGCATCTGGGCGACGATTCGATCAGGATCGTCGAGGTGGACGAGAACCCGGCGCTGTACCAGGAGGCGCACATCCCGGGGGCGATCGGGTTCGACTGGCGCCAGGACCTCCAGGATCAGGTCAAGCGGGACTTCCTGGGGCCGGATGACTTCGGCGAGCTGTTCGGCAGCCGAGGCATCTCGAACGATCATCAGGTGATCCTGTACGGCGACCGCAACAACTGGTTCGCCGCGTACACCTACTGGTATCTGAAGTACTACGGCCACGGCAACGTCAAGCTCCTGAACGGACCGAGGGAGCGTTGGATCAATGAAGGCCGACCGACGACCACCGAGGCCCCGGACTACCCGGCGACCACGTTCAAGGCCGAGCCGGGTGACGATCTGATCCGCGCCAAGCGCGACGAGGTGCTGTCCGCACTCGACGATGCGCACCAGCTGGTGGACGTCCGCTCCCCCCAGGAGTACTCCGGCGAGCTCATCGCGATGCCGGGCTATGAGAACGAGGGTGCTCAGCGGGGAGGGCACATTCCCAGCGCCAAGTCGATTCCCTGGGCCCAGGCTGTCAAGGAGGATGGGACGTTCAAGTCGGCCGACGAGCTACGCGAGCTGTACGGCGGCAAGGGCGTCCTGAGCGGCGAGCCGATCATCGCCTACTGCCGGATCGGCGAGCGCTCTGCCCACACCTGGTTCGTGCTGCACGAGCTGCTCGGCGAGCCGGACGTCAAGAACTACGACGGCTCGTGGACCGAGTGGGGGAACCTCGTCAACGTCCCGATCGAGAAGAACTCGTAGGCAGCCGCGCTCCGGGGGCCTGCGAGCCCGGGTCCTTTGCCAGATGATCTGGGTCGCCGGTGAGGCCCAGCGCGGCAAGGCGGTCGAGCAGGTCGGCGACGATTCGCGCCGTCGCCCCCCAGATCAGATCGTTGCCGACGAGGTACGTGTCGGTCCGGATGGGTAGGCCCCGGCGCAACAGCCGTCGACGTCCATAGCCCTCGACCAGCGCGGGCACCGCGAGCTCAAGCACCTCGGCGACCTCGCCGGCGCTCGGAACCCAGTCACGAGTGGACTTGATCATGCCCACGAACGGATACACCGCATAGCCCGTGGCGATTGTGGGGGTCGGCTGAAGCGCACCGATGATGGTGACCGCGCTGGCCGGAAGGCCGATCTCCTCCTCGGCCTCGCGCAGGGCGGTCGCCCATAGATCACGCTCGTGCTCCTCCCGTCTGCCGCCCGGGAACGAGATCTCGCCTGGGTGACGGCGCATGTCGTCGCGACGTTTGGTGAAAACGAGCTGCAGCTCTCCGCCGTGCAGGTAGATCGGTACCAGCACCGCGGCGTCGGTACGACCGGGAACCTCGAGTTTCACGGCCTCGTCGGCGGCCAGGAGCACCCGGGACAGCCCTTCGCGTAACGCGTCCAAGGACACGGCCATCGGCTGACTATATTCGCGTGCCGCGGAAGTTCTTGCGGCGTCTAACTCGCTGCGGGCTCGATGAGCTCGACTTGCTGCTCGAACGTCACCTCGCCGTCCAACGTGCGATGGACGGGGCACTTGGCAGCGATCACCGACAGGCGCTCAACCTGCTCCGGATCGAGGCTGCTCGGGAACCGAAGCTCGAGCTTGAAGTTCGTCGCGCCCCCGGGCTCGGCCGGCGCGTACTCGCACTGCACCTCGACCTGGCCGACGTCCCACCCCTTGCGCTTCGCGTACATCTCGATGGTTATCGCCGTACACGACGCCAGGCTGGCGGCGAGCAGCTCCTGGGGGCTGGGGCCTTCATCTTCTCCGCCCTTCTCCGGCGGCTCGTCAGCGACCAGCTGGTGCTGGCGGATGTCGATCCGGTGGGCGAACGCGTTTGATCGACGTGCGGTGGCCTTCATGGCGTGGAGCCGATCGTAGCGCCGTCAGTCCAGCGGATTGAACAGCAGCCCTGTCGGGACCTTTGGGAAAAAGTAGGTCGACTTGGGAGGCATGCTCTCGCCCGTCGCGGCGACCGCCTGGATGCGTTCGACTGGGATCGGCGCCATGAAGAATCCGGCCTCGTACTCGCCGTCGTAGATCAGCTTCAGAGCCTCGCCCAGGTCGCGCGCATACCCCAGCCCGTCCAGGTGGTCGATGGCTTCGTCGCTCATCCCGAGCGTTCCCTTCAGGATCAGGGCCTCGAGCACCGCGGTGTCGAGGTGTCGGTACGGCTCGGAGTGACTCCCAAGGGCGGCGTCTGCGATTCCCTGGTCCTTTAGCAAGAGGATGAACGGCTTGCGGAAGTGGCCGTCGATGTAGCCGATCCTGACGCTGGTGTCAGGCTGGGGAACCAGGCCATCGGGGTCCGGCAGCGGCTCGATCTCGAAGTCTCGGCGGATCACATCGGCCAGCTCCTCCTGCTTGGAGCTGCCGAGTCCTCTCACCAGGCGGTGGGTCGGAAACACGGTCAGGCCTGGATCCTGGAGGGCCACCAGACACATCAGCACATAGCGATGGGGGCCGTCGCCGCCGATCTCCTCCGCGTACACACGGGCGGTCTCGTAGCGGTGGTGCCCGTCGGCGATGAGGAGCTCGACGGACTTGAGAGCCTTCTGCACCGTGGCGATCGCCACCTCGTCCTCGATTCGCCACAGGCGGTTGACGGTCCCGTCCTCCTCGGTCGCCTCTCCCCACGGCGGCCCCTGGGTCGCGTCCTCGAGCGCCGCTCGCGCCATGCCGGAAGAGTCATCGAACAGCGAGAAGATCGGCGAGAGGTTCGCGCTGGTCGCGCGCGTCAGCTTCAGCCGATCCTCCTTCGGACCGGGATGGGTGCGCTCGTGCGGGCGGATGCGACCGGCGCCGTACTCCTCTACGCGCACGCGCGCGAAGAAACCGGTTCTGGTGCGCTGCAGTCCATCGGGTCCGATGTAGTCCTGACTGAGCACCCACAACGCAGGCCGCGCGTCGCGCTCCAGCACGTTGTCGGCCTTCCATGCCGCGAACAGCTTGGCTGCTTCGCGGTAGGGGTTCTCGCCCACGGGGAGGTCGATCTTGACCACGTTGTATGGGGACCGCGCGGCGAGGTCCTGGCGCTGCTCGGCGCCGATCACGTCGTACGGCGGCGCGACGACGGTCTGAAGCCCGCCGGTCTTCTCGAGGTTGTAGTGCAGCGCCTGGAGCGGCTCGATCTCGGCCATGGGCGGCGCCGCAGGCTACTCGACCCTTGCCCGGGCTCGCCGCGCCGCCCCGTAAGCCGGTGCTCGCTCGGCTTCCAGCGCGGGCCGCTGCGCCTGGACCCAGATGACCGCTCCCACCACCACTAGCCCGCCCACCGCCTGGACCGGCGAGAGCGCTTGATTCAGGATCGGCCAAGCAAGCAGCGCCCCAAGGACGGGCTCGAGCGTGGCCACCACGGCCGCTCGCGACGCGGGTAAGTGGCGCACCGCGGCGATCATGCACGCGAACGGGACGAGCGTCCCGCCGATCACGATGTACAAGGCGAAAGCCAGGTTGCGCCCGCTGGACAGGGGGTGGAGGGGAAAGGACCACGCGGGCTGGGTGATCAGCCAGAACACGCTGGCTAACCCGAACCCCCACACGAGGATCGTCACCGGCTCGTATCGGTGACCCGCCTGCTCGCTCGCGAACAGGTAGACCGCGAACGTGGCCGCCGCGCCGAACGCCTCGGCTACGCCGACGCCGTCGAGCCCGCCAGGGTGGTACGCCCGCACGACGAAGAAGCACCCGATTGCGGCGAGCCCTGCCGCGCTCCAGAGCCCGCCCGGCAGCGCGCGCCGGTGAACGAGCTTCAGCCACACCAGCAGCAGCAGCGGACCGAGGTACTGGATCGTGACTGCGACGCCGATGTTCAGGCGCGCGATCGCCGCGAAGTACAGGGCATTCACCCCCGCCAGCCCGACGACACCGAAGAAGGTCAGGCGGCCGATGTCCTTCGTGTTGATCTTGAGAAGCCGCGGCCTCGTGAGTGCGAGCGCGGCCGCGAGCACCACAAACGTGCTCAAGGAGCGAAGCTCGGCCAGC
>VAWT01000089.1 GCA_005883415.1 Actinomycetota bacterium
CGCATCTCGACGTCCTGCTCGCGGGAGCAGATCGGGCAGTTCTGGAGCAGGCGGTTGTGGCGGCAGAAGGTCGGCATCTCCTATACCCGCAGTTTTAGCGGCTCCTCGTGCGCCGCCACCGCCCATTAAGAGCCCGGGGGACCCAGATCCATCTGGGCCCCCCGGAGAGTCAGGGAAGTGGGGGCGCAGTTCCCTGACCGACAGGGGCGAGTTTCCCCGTCCCAAGTTAATCCTAAACCTTATGAACCTCGCCCTCCCACTCTGCCCAGAGGGATGGGCCATCCATTGTGTTCACAAGCTTAGCACTCGGGCCACTCCGACGCTAGGGGCCGCGCGTTTTCGGCACGCGATCAGCGGGCTCGCGTCCGGGAATCAGTGGGCCTCTCCTCGCGCGATCAGCGGGCTCGCGTCCGGGTGCCCGGCCCGCTGAAGAACTCCTCGCCGGGCTGCACCGTTCCCGCCGCCTCGGCCTCGTGGCGGAGAGTGCGATCGGCCTCGCCGCTCCAGGCACCGAGCGCCAGCATCTCGCGGTCGGCGTCCATCGGGCTGCCGCCCAGATCCTTGTTGGCGATCCGGGCGCACTTGCGGCCCTCTGCGATGGCGGTGACGATCAGCGACTGGCCGATCCGAGCGTCCCCGCACGCGTACACCCCTTCGGCCGAGGTGCGGTAGGTCATCGCCGTGCGGATGTTGCCCCGCCGGTCGAGGTCGAGCCCCAGCTCCGACACCGGCCCCTCGTGCTCGGGATGCTCGAACCCGATCGCGATCAGCACCAAGTCAGCCTCAAGTACGAACTCGCTGCCCGGGACAGGGGTCAGATCGCGCGAGGAGGTGCCGGTCACCTTCCGGGCGTACACGTGACTTACGTGGCCGTCCTTGCCCCCGAACCCGGTCACCTCGGTGCTCCACCGCCGCTTGCCGCCCTCGTCGAGCGCGTACGTCGACGGCGTGCGCTTGGGCGGCAGGGGCCAGGGATGGCGCGGATCGAGCCCGCCCAGAGCCAGCTCCTGGTAGACGTCGAGGATGCTCGCGCCGAGCGCCCCCTCGCGATGAGCGTTCGAGAGGCAGTCCATCCCTGTGTCGCCCCCGCCGACGATGATCACCCGCTTACCGGCGGCGCTGATCTCTTCACCGGGTGGAGTGGGGCGGGATGCGCGACCCTCCTGAGCGGCGACCCACCGGTTGCGCTGATAGAGGTAGTCCATCGCGAAGTGGATTCCATTGAGCTCGCGCCCCGGAGCGTCGATGTCGCGCGAGACGCGTGAGCCGACCGTCAACACCACCGCGTCAAAGCGATCGCGGAGCTCGCTCATAGAGACGTCCCGGCCCACATCGGTGTCGTAGACGAACTGGATTCCCTCCTGCTCGAGGATCGCCACCCTGCGGTCGATGATCCACTTCTCGAGCTTGGCGTCCGGCACTCCGAAGCGCAGCAGGCCACCGGGGCCCTCGTCGCGCTCGTAGACGGTCACCTCGTGCCCGCTCTTGTTCAGCTCCGCGGCGACCGCCAGTCCTGCGGGCCCGGACCCGACCACGGCTACGGTCTTGCCCGTCCGGCGGTCAGGCGGCTCAGGTACCACCCAGCCCTCCGCGAATGCGCGATCGATGATCGCCAGCTCGATCTGCTCGATTGTCACGGGGTCGTCGTTGATCGCCAGCACGCACGCCGACTCACAGGGCGCAGGACAGATCAGCCCCGTGAACTCGGGGAAGTTGTTGGTGGCGTGCAGCTGCTCGATCGCCTCGCGCCATTTGTCCCGGTAGACGAGGTCGTTCCAGTCAGGAATCAGGTTGCCGAGCGGGCAACCCTCGTGGCAGAACGGGATCCCGCAGTCCATGCAGCGGGCCCCCTGACGCCGGAGCTCGTCTTCCGCGGGCAGACCAAAGTATTGGCGATAGTCGTGAACGCGCTCGTGCGGGTCACGTTTCTGGAAACCGACCCGGTGGACCTTGAGGAACGCGCCGAGCTCGCCCATCGAGCTGCGCAGGCTAGCAGTGGCCCTGTGGCGTCTGGCAATGCGGATAGGATCCCCAACCCGTGGGACCGGGCGCCGCTTCTATTCAGACCCGCATTTCAACGTTGGCGGTGTGCGCGGCGGCCCTCGCCGGAGGCATCGCCGGATGCGGCGGGGCCTCCGACAACGGCGTTGCGGCGAAGTCGCCTGACGGAATCGTCACCGCGGCGTCGAACGCGGTCAGTGGGGTGAAGTCGGTGCACGTCTCGGGCTCACTCCTCAGCGGAGGTTCGCCGATCACGCTCGACCTCACTCTGGTCGCCGGCAAGGGCGGAGGCGGCCAGATGGCTCAGAACGGGCTGAGCTTCAGGCTCATCGACGTAGACCAGGTGGTGTACATCAACGGCAGCGACGCGTTCTGGAGCCGCATAGGCGGCAGCTCAGCGGTGCAGCTCTTTCACGGGAAATGGCTGAGGGCCCCTGCCAATGGCCAGTTCGCGTCCATCGCCTCGCTCACCAACGTGCAGACCCTGTTCAACAAGCTTCTGTCCAGTCACGGCACGCTGGCAAAGGGACCGACCTCCACGGTCGCGGGCCAGAAGGCGGTGGCCGTCGTTGACACGACCAAGGGGGGCACGCTGTACGTCGCCACCACGGGTCAGCCGTACCCAGTCCAGATCGCGAAGAGCGGGTCGCAGGGTGGTCGCATTGTCTTCGACCGCTACAACGAGTCGACCTCGCTGACCGCGCCGGCGAACGCGATTGACGTCTCCAAGCTCCGGTAACCGCGGTCGCATCCGCCACGAGGGCGCCCCACGACTCAGGCCTCTACCGGCTCCGCCTCTCGCGCGGCCCGCTCGGCGAGTACCCGCTTGTAATCGCGCGGCATCACCTCCACGAAGCGATCTACGGTCCGGTCCCAGGCTGCCAGCACGTTGCGCCCGACCATCGACCCGGTACGGGCCACGTGCGCCGCTCATGCCGGCCGCGAAGTTGCGGCCCGTCCGCCCCAGCACGACCACCCGTCCGCCCGTCATGTACTCGCAGCCATGATCGCCGACGCCCTCGACCACTGCGTGCACGCCCGAGTTGCGCACCGCGAATCGCTCGCCGGCAAGGCCGCGGAAGAATGCCTTGCCGGCCGTGGCGCCATAGAGCACCGTGTTGCCGACGAGCATGTTCTCCTCGGCCCGGAAGCGAGCTCGCTCCGGCGGCCTGACCGAGACGATCCCGCCCGAGAGACCCTTGCCGGTGTAGTCGTTGGTCTCGCCGCGAAGCGAGAAGGTCACTCCGGGGGCCAGCCAGGCGGCGAAGCTCTGGCCGGCCGAGCCGGTGAACGCGATCTCGATCGTCCCCTCGGGCAGGCCGTGTGGCCCCCAGCGCCTCGCGATGTCCCCGCTCAAGATCCCGCCCACGGTGCGGTTGACGTTTCTCACTAGCACCGGACCGAGCCTCACCGGCTCGCGTCGCCCGAGCGCCGGCTCGCATTTCTTCAAAAGCTCCCAGTCGAGCGCGCCATCCAGCACCGGAATCTGCGATCGCGTCCGTCGTCGGGGGACGTCTGGAGGGAGCTCGGGTTTGCTCAGGACCATGCTCAGATCGACGTGCCGCGCCTTCCAGTGCTCGATCGCGTCGTCCATCTCGAGCAGGTCGCCGCGGCCAATCATGTCCTCGAACCGGCGGATCCCGAGCGAGGCCATCATCTCCCTGACCTCCTCGGCGACCAGCATGAGGTAGTTGACGACCTGCTCAGGCGTTCCGCGGAACCGCCTTCGCAGCTCAGGATCCTGGGAGGCGATGCCGACGGGGCAGGTGTTCAGGTGGCAGACGCGCATCATGATGCAGCCCATGGCGATCAGGGGCGCTGTGGAGAAGCCGAACTCGTCCGCGCCCAGCAACGCAGCGACGACCACGTCGCGACCGGTTCGCATGCCGCCGTCGACCTCGACCGTGATCCGGGAGCGCAGGTCGTTGAGGAGCAGCGTCTGCTGTGTCTCGGCCAGCCCGATCTCCCAGGGCACACCCGCGCCCTGGACCGACGACTGGGGGGAGGCACCCGTACCTCCGTCGTGGCCGGCGATCGTAACGTGGTCGGCGTTGGCCTTGGCCACGCCGGCGGCGACCGTTCCCACCCCCACTTCCGCCACCAGCTTGACCGACACGGACCCGGTCGGATTGGCGCAGCGCAGGTCGTAGATCAGCTGCTTGAGGTCTTCGATCGAGTAGATGTCGTGGTGCGGCGGCGGGCTGATGAGCCCCACGCCCGGGGTCGAGCTCCGGATCTTGGCGATGTACTCGTCGACCTTGTGTCCTGGCAGCTGGCCGCCCTCGCCCGGCTTGGCACCCTGGGCCATCTTTATCTGCAGCTGGTCGGCGTTGACCAGATAGTGGATGTTGACTCCGAAACGACCGGATGCGATCTGCTTGATCGCCGAGCGGCGCAGGTCTCCGTTGGCGTCGGCGACGTAGCGCGAGGGATCCTCGCCTCCCTCGCCGGTGTTGGACCGCGCGCCGAGCCGGTTCATGGCGATCGCCAGCGTCTCGTGCGCCTCGCGTCCGAGCGCGCCGAGACTCATCGCGCCGGTGGTGAAGCGCTTGACGATCTCGGCGGCGGGCTCGACCTCCTCCAGCGGCACCGGCTCAGCGGCCAGGCGGAGCTTTATCAACCCCCGCAGCAGAGACTTCCGCACGGAGTCTTCGTTTGCGTGACGGGAATACTCCGTATACGTCTGGTGGGTGTCGCCGTTGACGCCCTGCACGGCGTGCTGGAGCCTCGCCACCGTGTCCGGGTTCCAGACGTGCACCTCGCCGTCCCGCCTCCACTGCAGAACGCCGCCGACCGGCAGGACGTCGCGGTCCGTTCGTGGGTAGGCGCGGAAGTGACGCTCCATGGCTTCGGTCGAGAGCTGCTCCAGACCCACGCCGCCGATCCGAGAGGCGGTTCCCGTGAAGTGCTTGTCGATCAGCTGGGGTTCGAGCCCCACGGCCTCGAAGATCTGGGCCCCGCAGTAGGACTTTATGGTCGAGATGCCCATCTTGGAGATCGTCTTGAGCAGCCCCTTGCCGATCGCCCTGACGATGTTGGCCTCGGCCTCCGCGGTCGTCAGATCGACCGGCAGCAGCGAGCGCTCGGCCAGCTCGTCGAGCGACTCGAACATGACGTAGGGGTTGATCGCCGCCGCGCCATACCCGATCAGGGTGGCCATGTGGTGGATGTCCCGCGGCTCTCCGGATTCGATCACGAGTCCGGTGCGCAACCGCGTCCCGCGCCGCACCAGGTGGTGGTGCACAGCGCCGACTGCCAGCAGCGACGGTATGGCCACTCGCTCCGGCCCCAGGTTGCGATCGGAGAGGATCAGGATGTTTGCGTCGTTATCGACGTAGCGGGCCGCCTCGTCACAAACCGCCTCGAGACGCGCCTCCATCCCGTCCGGGCCCTCTTCGATCGGCCAAGTTAAATCGATTGTGGCCGCATCGAACACCTCGTGCGAGACCTGGCGTAGCTTCTCGAGCTCGTGGTTTCGCAGGATCGGCTGGTCCATCACCAGGTTGTGCGCCTGCTCCGGCGTCTCGGTCAGCAGGTTGACCTCCGCGCCGACGCCGGCCTGGAGGCTCATCACCACGTTCTCCCGAATCGGGTCGATGGGCGGGTTGGTCACCTGCGCAAACAGCTGCTTGAAATAGGAGAAGAGCGGCGGCTGGCGGTCGGACAAGACCGCCAGCGCGGCGTCGTTGCCCATCGAGGCCACGGGCTCCTCGCCCTTGGTCGCCATGGGGGCGATAACCAGCCGCAGGTCCTCCTGTGAGTACCCGAACGCGAGCTGCTTGGAGCGCAGCGGCTCTATCCGCGGGGTCCGCGGCTCGCGTTCGGGAAGGTCGTCGATGTGCACGACCGACCGCTCGTACCACTCGCCGTAGGGCTTGCGCCGCGCAATCCGGCGCTTGACCTCCTCGTCCTCGACGATCCGCCCGTCCTCGAGGTCGAGCAGGAAGACCTTGCCTGGTGCCAGCCGCCCTTTGCGCTGGACGTGCTCGGGGGCGACAGTCATGACGCCGGTCTCGGAGGCCAGCACCACGTAGCCGTCGGTGTCCTGCACCCAGCGCCCGGGGCGCAGGCCGTTGCGGTCCAGGACCGCGCCTGCCCACCGGCCATCGGTGAACACCACTGCCGCGGGGCCGTCCCAGGGCTCGATCAGGCAGGAGTGGAAGTCGTAGAACCCCTTTACGTCGGGGTCGAGGTCTTTGCGGGTGCGGTAGGCCTCGGGGACCATCATCATCACCGCGTGGGGGATCGAGCGGCCTGAGAGCACCAGCAGCTCGAGCACGTTGTCGAAGATCGCGGAGTCGGAGCCTCCCTCCTGCGCGACCGGCATGACCTTCTCGAGGTCCTCACCGAACAGCTCTGAGGCCAGCTGTGACTCGCGGGCCCGCATCCAGTTGATGTTTCCTCGCAGCGTGTTGACCTCGCCGTTGTGGGCAATCATGCGGTAGGGATGAGCGAGCGCCCAGCTGGGGAATGTGTTGGTCGAGAAGCGCGAGTGAACGAGTGCCAGGCGCGTCGCGACGCGGGGATCGCGTAGGTCGGTGAAGTAGCGGGGCAGCTGTGGGGCGGTCAGCATCCCCTTGTAGACCATCGTCCGCGAGCTGAAGCTCGGGAGGGCCAGCTCGGATCCCGCATTGCGCTCTATCAGCCGCCTGATCACGTACAGCTTGCGTTCGAACGCGGCTTGGTCGGAGAGCTCGTCAGAGGCCTCGATCAGCACCTGCCGGATGACGGGGGCCGACAGCCGCGCGGTCTCGCCCACGTATCGATCATCGACCGGTACATCCCGCCAGAAGAGCGGGCGCTGGCCTTCGGCCGCGATCAGCTCCTCGATCAGCTGCTCGAGCACAACCCGTCGGTCGGGATCGGGCGGCAGGTAGCAGACGCCGACGCCGTAGCGGCCCGGCGGCGGGAGCTCGACCCCTGCAACGGCCGCGCGTAGGAACGCGTCCGGGATCTGAAGCAGGATCCCGGCGCCGTCGCCCGTGTTGGGATCAGCCCCCTCTGCGCCTCGATGCTCGAGGTTCTCGAGCGCGTCGAGCGCCTTCTCGACTACCGCGTGGCTAGCTTCGCCCCACAGCTTTGCCACCAGCGCGATCCCGCACGAGTCGTGCTCGTGAGCCGGGCTGTAGAGGCCAGTGGCCGCTGGTGCAGCGGAGCGAGACATCTGGTGTTCGGAAAAGGTCGAAACGGCGCACGACGAAAGGGGGAAGAAGGGTACCAGTCACCCCCGGCGCACACGCGAGGGATTTCGCCGTCCCCGCGGCGCGATTACTCGTTTCGCGACGTGCGGCGGGGGTGGCTGGTACCCCTCGTTTAAGCCTTGGCTTTTGTGCGTTTGCGCGCGGGTGCTTTGCGGCCCTTGGAGGCGGGAGCTTTCTTGCTCGGCGCGGGCTTGGCGTCCTTGTCGTCCACGGCGGCCAGGCTGGCCTCCAGCGCGGCCATCAGGTCAGGTGCCGCCGCGGGCTCCTCGGCTTCCGGCTCGACGGCGATCTCCTCGCCGGCGGCCTTTCGCTCTATCAGCTGGATCACTCGCTCGCGGTAGTCGTCGTGGTACTTGGAGGGATCGAATTCTCGTGAGAGCGAGTTGATCAGCTGCTCGGCCATCTGCAGCTCGCGATCGGAGGCCGGGGCATCCTCGACGGCGTCCAGCTCGTCGAGGCGGCCGGGCGCCAGCACCTCGTCGCCGAACAGCATCGTGGACAGCGTCAGGACCTCCCCGGTCGGACGCAGCGCGCACAACTGCTGCTTTGAGCGAAGCACCACGCGCCCGATTCCCACCTTGCCCGACTCCCGCATCGCGTCCAGCAGCAGTCGGTAGGCCTTCGCGCCGCCCGCAGTGGGAGCGAGGTAGTAGGAGTGGTCGTAGTAGATGGGGTCGATCTCGTCTAGATCGACGAAGTCCTCGATGTCGACCGTCTTCGTTGCCTTCGGGTCGAGGGCGTCGAGCTCCTCGGGATCGATCAACACGTAGCGGTCGGGGCTGACCTCGTAGCCCTTGACGATCTCCTCGTACGGGACCTCTTCGCCCGTCGACGGATCAACGCGCTTTTGGCGGATCCGGGCACCGGTCTTTGCCGAGACCTGGTGGAAGCGCACCGCCTTTGGCGAGGTGGCGCTGAAGAGCTTTACGGGGACGTTGACCAACCCGAAGCTGATCGCGCCTGACCATATTGCGCGTGCCATACAAGGTTTGTATATCGCAGTCGCCCGTTCAGCAAGCGCCGGGCGCGGTCTTGCTCCTCACCGATTGACGGCCGACATGTCCGGGTAACGGGCTCCTGCGGTAGCCCCAGCCGGCGCCGCCTCGTCGATCCGGTGCAGATCCTCGTCGCTCAGGTCGATTTCCTCCGCCAGTTCTCACCTTGGAAACGGGGGTTGTTACGGCGAAAGTCGTCCTCGGCGAAATCATCCGGGCTCTTGAAGCGCCCGGTCAGGAAACCACGTCCAAGGGGGCTGTAAGCAACCAGCCCAATCCCTAGCTCCCGGAGCGCGGGGATAACCTCGTCCTCGGGATCCCGCGTCCACAGCGAGTACTCGCTCTGGAGCGCGGCGATGGGGTGTACGGCCTGTGCACGCCTGATGGTCTCAGGCGAGGCCTCCGACAGGCCGAGGTGGCGCACCTTGCCGACATCGATCAGCGACGCCATCGCCCCCACCGTCTCCTCGATCGGAACGTCCGGGTCTACCCGGTGCTGGTAGTAGAGGTCGATGTGCTCGACGCCGAGGCGCCTGAGCGATGCGTCGCAGGCCTTGATCACGTACTCCGGCCGGCCGCTGATCCCGAGACGCTCGTGGCTGTCTGGGTCGCGCACGACACCGAACTTCGTGGCCAGGACGACCTGGTCGCGCCTGTCGGCGATCGCTTCGCCGACGAGCCGCTCGTTGGCCCCCGCCCCATACATGTCCGCCGTGTCGAGCAGCGTGACCCCCAGCTCGAGGGCACGGTGAATCGTCGCGATCGATTCGGCCGCGTCGGAAGCTCCGTAGAACTCGGACATCCCCATGCATCCAAGTCCTTCTGCCGAGACCGCGAGCCCACCGCTGCCTAGTGTGCGTGTCTGCATGCTGTTCATTGTGCGACACGCAGGGATCGCCTACCAGGGAGCGGCTGATCCCAGTACCCGGCGCACCAGGCACCCCAGGGGCCCGCTATCTCACACCGCACGCCCGGCCAACGTTTCATCATCAGCGTGAGCGCTCGATCCCCGATGGCACTCCCCCCCTTTCAGGCGTTGCTCGATGCC
>VAWT01000090.1 GCA_005883415.1 Actinomycetota bacterium
ACGCCGCTCCCGGCTCGCCTGCTCGGCGCTCCCAGCCGGGATCGATCAGCTCGAGCTCCTCTCGCAGCTCCTGCCCGAAGCCCCGCTTGCTGGCGAAGAAGAACTCGAACTTGAGCAGGTCCCGGATCCGGAGCGCCTCCTCCCAGCCGTCGATCACCGCATCGGGCACCTGCTCGTCGGCCACTCGGGCCAGCACCAGCTCGGCGATGGCCCGCCCCAACAGGAAATGCACTACCGAGTTGCGGTAGAAGGCCGCCTCCAGATGGCGGGACGGGCCGATCCGCCAGACCGCTTCGGTGCCGCCGTCGTAGCGGGTGACGATGCCGTGGCGGGACAGCGCGTCGAGCGCCTTGGCGAGGCCGTCGACGGCTCGGAGGTCTAGCTCTCCGGTCATCGGGAGTTGCCGGACCCGAACGTAATCCAGCAGCGGCTCGAGCGTCACCCGCAGCTGCTCCAGCGTCAGCGCACGCTCCTCGACGCCCAGCAGCGCCAGCGTGACCAGCGCGGTCTCGGTGATCGGCGTCGCCCGGTTGATCCTGTGGCAGACCTCGAATGCCACCCGCTCCACCGGGTGCTCGCGCTCGCGGCTCTCGTTCAGCGCCTCGCGCAGGGACAGGATGTCGCCGAACTCGATCCTCACCTTGCCGAATCCGCGCCCCTGGGCGCGGGCGTAGCCCACCAGCCACGACAGGCTCTCGGGCGTCTTCGTCGCCCCGTGCTCCTCCGCCGCCAGGGCCTCGACCTCATACAGCTGGTCGTAGACGATCGACAGCGGAACCAGCATCACCTCATCGATCCCGCCCTCCTCGAAGGCGCCGACCAGATAGTTCAACAGCCCATACCGGGGCGGCCTCAGCTTCCCGGTCCGGGTACGGCCGCCCTCCATATACCACTCGAGGTTGAACCGCTTTCGCACCAGGTAGCCGATGTACTGGCGCAGCACCAGCTTGTACACCGGGTCGTCGCGGAAGCTGCGGCGGATGAACACCACGCCGCTTCGACGCGCCCAGGGACCGATCGGCCAGAAGCCGACGTTCAGGCCGCCGAGAACGTGATTCGGCGCGAACCCGTGGCGGTGAAGTACTGAGCGGAGCACGAGGGCGTCGAGGTAGGAGCGGTGGCTGGGGAGGAACGCCAGCGGATAGCGCTCGCTCAGCCGCCTGACTTCCTCCAGGGCATGCTCATCCACCTCGACCGAGTAGGCGCGGCTGAGCCACCGGGCGAACTGCTCCCAGGCGTCGATCGCCAACCGGCTGTGAGAGGCGACCATCTCATGCAGATAGTCGTGCGCCGCTTGGGCCACGTCCGGCTCTGGACGGTCGAGTTGGTCAGCCAGCTGAGCGATCCGCTCGCGGAAATGGGCGCTGGTCTCGATTTCCTCCACCACCAGCCGCGGGACCTTGTACTGAAGTCCAACCAGCGTGCGCTCGGCGCGCGCCAGCGCCAGCTGGGCCTGGCGCCCGACGAAGGCGGCGAAGCCGTCCTCGGTGGGTGATTTGGCGAAGCGCCGTCGGAGCTCGCTAAGGCGGGCCGGCTCGCCGGCGAGGACCCGGCAGCGGTCGGCCTCTCTCTTGAGAATGTAAGGCTGCGTCCTGGCCGGAGGACGGCGTGGATTGGTCAACGACAGCACGTCCCTTAGGCTCGCGCTGCGCCTGCCGTTGCGCTCCCGCGGCAGCCATGCGACGCTCACGGGCACGATCCAGGGGTCGCCGTCGGCATCGGCGATGGCCTGCTCGAGGCGGGCGTCCGGTTCTGTCAGCAGCTCCTGCGTCGCGTTCCTTGCCGGCACCGTGCCCAGCCAGTCGGTCAGAACCTGTCGTTCGGTCGGGGCCTTGGCAAACGCCAGGACCAGCGCGCTGGCGTCCGGGGGAGCGGGCCACGGCGGTCCGCCGTCGGCCTGGCCGCGATGCGACAGTGGCGCCCCACGATCCGCCCCTATCACGGCAAGGCATGGTGGTCTGGACAGCGCTGTCCCTCCCTCTGGGAGCTCGGGGTCTGAAGATAGCTCAGGCGAAGCCTCGGCGGGGGGACAGTCAACTTCCGCTCCACCGCGTCGCGGTCGCCGCTGGACTGAGCGTGTCCTCGGTCTCCGATCCTGCGGTCGACCGCGGATAGGCACGCAGGGTGGCGACCAGCTCAGGGTCCTCGCCTTCGAGCGCCATCCAGGCGGCGCGGAACCCGTGGCTGCCGGCCATTTGAAGCGCGGATGCGCGAGCTTCGAGCTGGCCGATCAGGAGCGCATCGGCGGGAGGCCGTATCACGCACACCGCTGGGGAGTCTGTGACGGCGGCGGCGCGCGCGGTCAAGCGCGCGCTCAGCTTGTCGTAGCGCTCCGACCGCGAACGGCGAAGCTGCACCAGGGCGGGATTGACCGACCTCAGGTAGCGATCGCTGAGTCGCGCCACCCCAGCGGACAAGGGCGCGTGATGGATGCCCTGTGGCCGCGTCTGCAGGACGAGCACGTCGGTCGCGCTCCGGAAGGCGGCGTGTACGGGGATGGCCTCCGCGAGCGTCGCGTCGAGCAGCCGGCGTCCGCGAAAGTGGACCGGCGGCCCGGCGAGCCACGGCAGCCTAGCTGACGCTCGCAGCGCGCACTTGATCTCCTCATCGTCGCGTAGCTCGGTGAGATCAACGATCTCGACTCGGTCCGCGTCCGTCGCCGTGCAGTGAAGATCGATCGGGCTGGAGAGTATGGCGTCGAAGCGCAGTGGCCGCCGACTGGACCACACCTCGCCGATCACATAGTCCATGTCGAACAGCGGGCCCCCGCGCAGCGCGCGCAGGGCGCTCACGCAGCGAGGGTCACCGAAGCCGTACTGGTAGAGCGTCGTCAGGTATGCGGCCTGGTCGGCTAACAGAAAGGCCGCGTTGAAGGCGCCGGCCGAGGCGCCGTGAAGCTCATCAAATGAGTCACGTAAGCCAAGCTGCTCGAGCGCAGCCGTCATGCCCGCGGAGACGACGCCACGCATCCCGCCGCCTTCGATCGCTAGCGCCACGCGGCGTCCGTCGTGACGCTCGCCAGGACGCGAGCCCTCGGCGCGGCGGCGCCGGATGATCTCCACCACTGGATGCCCACGATGGTCGTCGGTCATGACGATCGAGGGACGGAGCGGGTCGTCGGCGAAGCGTCTCGGGATCATCGGTTCGGGCAGGGTAGTGTGCCGAAAATGTCCCTTCCGTTCGTCACGAGCAGGATCGGCCTTGGCCTCGCCGCGCTCGGTCGGGTCGTGGCTCACGCAGCGGGGAATCGGCACCGAGGAGGTGGGCGTCGGCTCGAAATGGGGTTACACCTACACCGCGGACTGGCGGATCGACGCCGAGGTCCACGAGGTCAAGGACCTGTCGATCGAGACGCTCCGCCGCCAAGTCGGGGAGAGCCGGGAGCTGCTCGGCTCCCATCTGCGTCTGTATCAGATCCACTCCGCGACGCTCGAGAGCGGCGTGTTCGAGGACGGTGCAGTGCTCGACGAGCTGGCGCGGCTGCGTGAAGAAGGGACCGCGGTTGGCTTCACGGTCACTGGGCCGCGACAGGGCGAGGCGATCGAGCGAGGCCTCGAGGTCGGCGGATTCGACGCCGTGCAGGCGACCTGGAACCTGCTCGAGGTCTCTGCCGGCCCCTCGCTCGAGGCCGCTCATGCCGCCGGCCTCGGCGTGATCATCAAGGAGGCCGTGGCGAACGGCCGGCTGACCGAGAGGGGTGACGTTCCGCTGGCCGATATCGCGCGCAGCGTCGATGCGACCCCCGACGCGCTGGCGCTGGCTGCCGTGCTGGCCCAGCCCTGGGCGGACGTCGTCCTGAGCGGAGCCACGACCCTGGCGATGCTCAAGAGCAACCTCGCGGCAACGCGGGTCGAGCTCGGCGAGGAGCTGCTCGAACGTCTGGGTGCGCTCCGCGAGGCGCCCGAGAGCTACTGGGAGACGCGGGCGGCGCTTCCCTGGAACTAAGTCCTCACCGCGCGCAGCAGCCCTTCGGACCGCGCCCACTCGACCGTACGGCGTAGCGTCTCGCGTGGATCGGTGTAGCGAAGTCCGAGCTCGCGCTCGGCCCGCGAGCCGTCGTAGCGATGGCCGTGGAGCAGGGTCCGCACCATCTCCCGGCACACGGGCGGGTGGCGGCGAGCCAGCCGGAAAGACTGCTCGACGATCGTCGCGGCCACCGCGGCCACCGGGCGCGGCAGCAGACGAGGCTTCCGCCTCGCCCCGGCGACCTCCGCCGCGAGCGCCAGCGCCTCGCCGATCGTCAGCATGATGCCGCTCAGCAGATACCGCTGTCCGGAGGCGCCCCGCTCGGCCGCAAGCAGGTGGCCCTCGACGCAGTCCGCGATGTCGACCAGGCTGAGGTTGGTGGAGACGAACACTTTTAGCCGGCCGTCGAGCAAGGCCAGGAGGAACCGGGCCGTTCCCCCCGCGCGTCCCGGGCCTTGCACCGAGGACGGGTTCACGCAGACGAGATCCTGGCCCAGCTCGCCGGCGGCGGCGAACGCCGCTCGTTCGCCTTCGGTCTTCGTGCGCTCGTAAGTAGAGAGGTACCAACCTCGGTGGGGCGTCCGCTCACTGCCGACCGTCCCCGGCGCTTCGCCGATGGTCGCCGCGGAAGAGGTGTGCACCAGCCGCGGGACGCCCGCCCGCTTGGCCGCACGCACGGCGACTACGGGGCCGTCGACGTTCAGGGCCTGCATCGGCCCGGGGTCCTGGACGCACAACGAATTGATCCCGGCGAGGTTAAACGCCAGCGGGCACCCGTCCATTCCAGACACCAAAGCGTCCTCGTCCAGGGCGTGGCCGAAGACGACACTCGAAGCGCCGCGCGAGCGAAGCGCCGTCCCCGCCGGCTCGGATCGCGCGAGCGCCACGACCTCGTCTCCGCGCGCGAGGAGCCGCGCCACCAGCGCAGTCCCGATTACCCCTGTTCCCCCAGTGACGAAGACCCGGCTCACGACCGCAGCGCGGACATGGATCGCACGATGTAGTCGATTCCCGAAAGTGCGGTGATGGCGGCCGCGATCGCCATCGCCCACTGGTCCAGGTAGGCGTCCGCGATCATGACGTGGGGACGGAACATTGCCAGCGCGATCGCCACGAACTGGACGGTCGCCTTCCACTTGCCGAGCATCGAGGTATCGAACTGGCGTCCCCCTGATACGACGGCCGCCCGCAGGCCGAGGATCGTGAACTCCCTACCGATGATGATCAGCGCCACCCACGGCGAGGCCCGTCCGATCGCCACGAGCGCGATCAACGCGGTCGACACAAGCAGCTTGTCGGCGGTCGTATCGAGGAATGCCCCGAGGCGCGTCGTTACGCCCCAGCGGCGCGCCAGCCTGCCGTCGAACCAGTCGGTGCCGGCCGCGATCAGGAACACGATCGCGGCGGCGGTGGTGGACCGTTTCAGGACCAACGCCATCACCACGGGGGCCAGTACGACCCGGAGGCCGGTGCCCGCTGCGAGCATTCGCGAGGAACGCATCGCGCTCAGGGTGCCGGCCTCCACAGGAGCATGAGGTTACATCACAGCAGCGCGGCCGCCAGCGCGCGAGCCGCGCCGCCGTCGGCGGTCTGGAGCGCCGCCAGTGCCGTCTCCCGGGCGGTCTGGAGGTCGACCTCGCGCAGCGCCGCCTTGACCTCTCCGACCAACGCCGGCGCCATGCTCAGCTCGGTGACACCCAGCCCCGCGAGCAGTACCGCGGCCGCCGGGTCACCCGCGAGCTCGCCGCATACCCCCACGGGCCGGCGACGCTGCGCGGCCGCCTCCACTGTCTCTCGGATCAGACACAGCACTGCGGGCTGGGGACCGGTCAGCAGCGCAGCGAGGCGCTCGTTGCCGCGCTCTGCGGCCATCGTGTACTGGGTCAGGTCGTTGGTGCCGAGCGAGAAGAAGTCGGCCTGCTCCGCGAGCTTCGCCGCGCCCAGCGCGGCGGCCGGGACCTCCACCATGATCCCCAGCTCGAGCGGGTCGGAGATGCCGGTATCGACCTGGGCCTCCTCCAACAACGTGCGGGCGGCCTGGAGCTCCTCGAGGGTGGCGACCATGGGCAGCATCGCCTTGACCGGGTGATCCGCGGCCACCCGGAGGATCGCCCGTAGCTGGGTGCTCAGGACCTCCGGTGCTCGCAACCCCAGCCTCACCCCGCGAACGCCGAGAAACGGATTGGCCTCCGCCGGCATCGGGAGTGCTGGCAGCGGCTTGTCCGCGCCGGCGTCGAGGGTCCGCACGATCAGCGGCCGGCCTTCCAGGGCAAGGGCGATCTCGCGCAAGGTCTCCGCCTGCTCCTCCTCCCCCGGCAGCTCGGCACGGTCGAGGAACAGGAACTCGGTGCGCAGCAATCCGACGCCCTCAGCCCCGTGCTCGACCGCCCGGGTCGCCTCCTCGGCCGAGCCCAGGTTGGCGAACACCTCGATGCGGGCCCCATCCCGGGTGGCGCCGGGCTCGTGCGCACGTGCCTGGGCGGACCTGCGCCGCTGCTCGGCGCGTCGCCGCCGCTCCTCCGCCTCGCGCACCACGCCAGCTGGCGGATCGACGAGTATCGTGCCCGCCTCCCCGTCGAGCAGCAGCTCCGTGTCGTCGCCGATCGCGAGCACTGGTTCTCCGAGGCCAACGACCGCGGGAAGCCCCAGCGCTCGGGCCAGGATCGCCGCGTGCGCGGTCGCCGTGCCCCGGGCTGTGGCGATCCCGAGCACGAGCGCGGGATCGAGCGCCGCCGCGTCCGCCGGGGTGAGCTCGGCGGCGATGACGATCCCGGCGTCTGGGGGCCCTGCACCCGGCTGCGCGGTCAGCGCCTGCACCACCCGGCGTCCGACATCGAGCACGTCCGCCGCACGCTCCTGCAGCAGTGGCTGATCGAGCCGGCGGTAGCGGGCCGCGACCGCCTGGGCGGCGTCGTACCAGCCTCGCTCGGCGGTGGTCCCCGCGCCGATCGCCTGATACGCCGGAGCCAGCATCGCGTCGTCAACGAGCAACGCGAGGTGGGCGTCGAAAATGTCCGCCTCGGCCCGACCGGCACGCCGGGCCACTGCCTCACGGTCGTGCTCGATCGCCCTGCGAGCGGCGGCCAGCCCGTCCTCGAGCCGCTCGCGCTCGCGTTCTGGAGACTCAGCCACGCGCTCCGAGGGAGGATCGAAGCCGCCCGCGAGATGGCGGGCCACGCCGACGGCCAGCCCCGAGGATGCCGGAACACCCCTGAGTAGCTCGCCAGGCGCCGGGGGCGCGACCTCAGTGGGCACGCCATTGGGTGCCGGAGCCGCCGTGAGCACAGGGACAGCGGCGCGAACCACTGCGTCCCCGAACCCCTCATCGGCCAGCTCCCGCAGCGCCTCGATCGCCTCCTGTGACTCTGGGCCGGCCGCGCTCACGAGCAGCGTGTCGCCGAGCCGCGCTCCCAGCGCCACGACGTTGGTCAGGCTGGTGGCGGGGACCGGCTTGTCGTCAGGCGCCTTCGCCACCCGGACGTCGGCATCAAAGTTGCGAGCGGTCTCGACGAACCGCGCGGCGGGCCGTGCGTGGAGACCGATCTCGTTGCGCACGGGCAGTGACGCCTCGGCGTCCGGTTGCCAATCAGGAGTCGCGCCTGGACTGTCCTCATCGGAACCTGAGACCCCGAGCTGCGACGCCTTCATCCCAAGCGCGCCGCGTGCATCGGCCGCGACCTCCTCGAGCGACCCACCGCCGCGAGCCGCCACAGCCGCGGCGACCGTCCCCTCCACGAGCGGGGCCTCGCTCAGGAGCACCGGTCCCGGCGGTTCTTCGAGTAGCTCGATCGCGAACTCCGCGCTCATCAGGGCGCTGCCCAGATCCATCAGCACGAGCACTCCGTCCGCAGACATCGCCCGCTCGATTGCGGCCCGCACGCGCTGCGGATCGGTCCCGAGCACTCCGCCCTCGTCGAGACCGCCCGCCGGCTCGAGCGCCAACTCCTGGCCCCCCATCTCGCGAGCGAGCTTGACCACGCCCTCGGCCAGCGCATCGCTGTGCGACACGACGACGATCCCCACCATGTCCGTGCTCAGAGCCCGTAGGCGCGATGGAGAAGATCGATCGGGTGGACCGACGGCCGGTCGGTGGCGTGAGTGATCTGCCAGCGGCACGTCTCGCTGTCGCAGGCCACCGTCGTTGCCCCCGATGCGCCGACCTGCTCGAACAGCGGCCGGCCGACGTTCATGGCGATCTCATACTTCTCGGCCTTCAGGCCATAGGTTCCGGCGATACCACAGCAGCGCGCCGTCATTTCCCGCACCTCGAGTTCGGGGATCAAGCGGAAGAGCTCGAGCGCGGGCTTGCCGATCCAGTGGCCCTGCTGCTGACAGGGCGCGTGATAGGCGATCGTCTCTGGCACCGGCTGGAAGTCCGTGCGCAACTCGCCTCGGTCGTGAAGCTCGACCAGCAACTCGCAGATGTCATAGGTGCGCTCCGAAACGAGCTTCAGGTCGGGATCGTCCTCGAGGCCCAAGATCTCGCGCGCCTCACGCTTGAGCATCAGCGTGCAGCTGGTGGCGTTGCCTACGATGATCGTGTTCCCGTCCCGCACGTACGGGGCCAGCGCCCGAGCCAGCCGCAGCACTACCTTGCGGGCGTCGTCGAACAGACCGCTCGATTGCAGGGGCAGCCCGCAGCAATCCTGCTTGGGGACCTCGACCTGGTAGCCGTTGTGCTCGAGGACTGCAACCATCTTCTGGCCTTCCCAGGGCTCGTAGTACTCGGTGCCGCAGCCGTGGAAATAGACGATTCTGCGTCCGCTTTTCGGGCCCGTCCGCTTCCGAGCCCAGCGCGAGAATCGATGCCCGGCGAACTTCGGCACGGGTGCGTCGCGGTCGACTGAAAGCAGCTTCTCGGCGAGGATCCGCATCGGGCGCAGGCGTAGGACTTCCTGTGGGCAGACCTGGGTGCAGATCCCGCACCCCGAGCAGTAGTCGACAGACCACTCCACCGACGGCTCGTCGCCGACCCGGAAGCGCTCCGCCTGCGGCCCTACGTACTTGGGGCCGGGAAACAGGGGCGTCACGTTGGAGACCGGGCACGCGGTTTCGCAGATCGTGCACTTGACGCAGTGGTCGAGCGATCCGCGAACTAGA
>VAWT01000091.1 GCA_005883415.1 Actinomycetota bacterium
GGCGACGCCTGGCTGCTGGTCGAGTTCGGAGGGGATTCGACCGCAGACGCCAACGAGCAGGGGCGCCGACTGCTCGACGCGCTTGAGCGGGCCGGCGACAAGGCGCAGGTGGGAGCGAGGCTGTACCAATGCGGCGATTGGGCGATCAAGGAGGTGTGGCAGATCCGCGAGGGCGGATGCACGCACTCCAAGGTTCCCGGCGAGCATCCAGGCTGGGCCGGGTGGGAAGACACGGCCGTGGCGCCCGAGAAGACCGGCGACTACCTGCGCGACTTTCAGCGCGTGGTGGATGAACACGGGTTGCGCGTGGCCAGCTATTTCGGCCACGTCGGCCACGGCTGCCTGCACACCCGCCTGGACTTCGACTTCTCCACCGCCGAGGGGGTTCGCAACTACCGCCATTTCATGGAGGCGGCGGCCGATCTGGTGACGAGCTACGGAGGCTCCCTATCCGGCGAGCACGGTGATGGCCACGCCCGCGCGGAGCTGTTGCCCAAGATGTTCGGCCCCGAGCTGGTTGGGGCGTTCAGGGAGTTCAAGTCGGTCTGGGATCCGGACTTCAAGATGAATCCGGGCAAGGTGGTGGACCCCGATCCGCTGGACGCGCACCTGCGGATGGACCCCTCCTACACGAGCCGCCCGGTGAAAACCGAGTTCGCGTATCCCGGCGACGGCGGCAGCTTCACCAACGCCGCGGAGCGGTGCTTTGGGGTCGGGGCATGCAGGGACCAGAACGCGGTGATGTGCCCCAGCTACCAGGTGACGCTCGAGGAGAAGCACTCGACCCGGGGGCGCGCCCGCCTGCTGTTCGAGATGATGCGAACCGACTCGCCGCTCGAGGACGCGTTCAGAAACGAGGAGGTGAAGGAGGCGCTCGACCTCTGCCTGGCTTGCAAGGGCTGCCTGCACGAGTGCCCCGTCCGGGTCGACATGGCCACCTACAAGGCCGAGTTCCTTTCGCACTACTACAAGGGCCGGGTCCGGCCCCGGCAGGCCTATGCACTGGGCCTGATCCGATGGGAGGCGGAGCTTGCGGCGCGAGCACCGCGACTCGCGAATTTCCTCACCCACCGCCAGCCATTTGCCGCGCTCAGCAAGCGGGCGGCCGGCGTGGCCCCGCAGCGGCAGCTGCCGGCGTTCGCTTCGCGTACGTTCAGGCAGTGGTTTGCCGGGCGATCAGGACTGAACGGCACCGGACGCGCACGAGTGCTTTTGTGGCCGGACACGTTCAACGACTACTTCCGCCCCGAGGTGGCGATCGCCGCGACGGAGGTCCTCGAGTCGGCTGGCTTCCACGTGGTGGTTCCGAAGGGTTCGCTCTGCTGCGGACGACCGCTCTACGACTACGGCATGCTGCGACTCGCAAAGCGGCTGCTGCACCGCGTCCTCGAAGGCTTGCGCGACGACATCCACGCCGGCACGCCGGTGGTGGCGCTCGAGCCGAGCTGCGGCGCCGTGTTTCGCAATGAGCTCGTCAACATGCTCCCCGGCAACGAGGACGCGAAGCGGCTCGCGCGCCAGACGCACACGCTTGGGGAGTTCCTCGCGCGCCACGCGGAACGCTGGCACATGCCGCGGCTCGAATCAAAGGCACTGGTGCACTTCCACTGCCACCAACGGGCCACCAGCGACACCGACTGCGACCGCTCCGTGCTCGATCGCTTGGGTCTGGACTACGAGGTTCTGGACACAGGATGCTGCGGCCTGGCGGGGTCGTTCGGCTACGAGGCGGGCGAGCGCTATGAGGTGTCGATCAAGGCCGCCGAGCGCCTGCTCCTTCCAGCCCTGCGCGGAGCGTCGGCGCACACGCTGCTGATGACCGACGGCTTCAGCTGTCGGACACAGATCGAGCACGGCTCCGAGCGCAGCGCAATGCACCTCGCGCAGGTCCTCCAGATGGCCCTGCAGCGCGGACCGGCGGGACCGGCGATCGATCCCCCGGAGCGCGCTTACGCCTCTGAAGCCGGCGCGCTGGCTAGCGGACGGCGACCATGACCGCGGTGATCACCAGCACGCCTAGGAGGCACATGGCGATGGTGACGAACAATCGCCATCCCTCGCCTCCCTCGCCTCTCAGGGATTCGAACAGTCCCGGGCGGTCGGGATCGAGGCTCATCAGGTAGCGCTGCTCTTCGCGAATGGTTTGGTTGCAGTGGGGACAGATCATCAGGGCATTGACCTCTTCGTCGCATGCGCGCTCGCCAAAACAGGCCCTTGCCCGAGCGGATCTGAGCGCGGAATTGGTATCTAACGGCGGCTACCAAACCAACGAGTAAGAAGCCAGCCATCTCGTATCCAGTGTTCCGTGGTCGAATTAACCGTGGATTAGCGCGGGTATCCAACTACTGATGAAGCGCGTACGCCTCGGTTGCTCCGGCTGGAACTACGACGACTGGCGCGGCCGGTTTTATCCCCAGCGCGAGCCCCGCCGAAGATGGCTCGAGCTGTACGCGGTCAAGTTCGACACGGTCGAGGTTAACGCCACCTTCTACCGGCTCCCGACCCGCAACGCCACGGCCGGCTGGGCAAGCCAGACGCCAGACGGATTCACGGTCGCGGTCAAGGCCAGCCGCTACTTGACCCACGTCAAGCGGCTGACGGGCGCCCGGGAGGGGATCAAGCTCTTCTATGACCGGCTCGAGCCGCTGATCGAGGCCGGTCGGCTGGGACCGCTGCTGTGGCAGCTACCGGAGAACTTCCACCGCGATGACGAGCGTCTCTCCGAGTGGCTGGCCGTGTTGCCGGACGGCCTTCACACGATCGAGTTTCGCCACCCGAGCTGGTTCGTCAAGCCGGTGCTGGACGCGTTGCGCAGCCACAACGTGGCGCTGACCGTCGGCGATCACCCGAAGCGGCCGTTTCAGTCGCTCGAGGCCACCGCGTCCTGGCGGTATGTCCGCTTTCACTACGGTGCGCGGGGCCGTGGTGGTAACTACTCGGCCACCGAGCTCGAGCATTGGGCCCGGCGGATCGCCGCCTGGCGCCGCTCGCACGAGGTCTACGCGTACTTCAACAACGACTGGCGCGGCTACGCCCCGGCCAACGCGCTGACGCTGAAGCGGCATCTAAGCCCTACCCGTGGATAATCCAAACCGGCATGACCGTCAAATGTGTCGTCGAAATTCCGAAGGGGTCCCGCAACAAGTACGAGTACGACGCCGATGCCGGCGGAATCACGCTGGACCGATTTCTGTCCTCCTCGGTCGTCTACCCGACGGATTACGGGTTCGTCCCCCAGACGCTCGCACTCGACGGCGACACGCTCGACGCGCTGATCTGCGTCTCGGAACCCACGTTCCCGGGCTGCATCGTGATGTGCAAGCCGATCGGGTTGTTCGAAATGGAGGACGAGAAGGGAATCGACTCCAAGGTGCTGTGCGTTCCTTGCGATGACCCGGGGTGGAACACGCTGGAGCGGGTGGACGACCTGCCACAAGTGCTTCGGAACGAGATCGCCCAATTCTTCGACATCTACAAGGACCTCGAACCCGGTAAGGAGACGACCGTCAAGGGCTGGCGCGACAGGGGCGCGGCGCTCGAGGAGATCTCCTCGGCGCGCAAGCGCTTCGAGGAGGACGGGTCGGGCTAGTCGCGGCGAAACGGCCGCATCGCCCGAGCTGGGCTGGCGATGATCGCGGCGACGATCGTCCCGGCGATCAGGTACACGACCGCGGCGATACCCCAGTTGACGGTGAGCTGCTTGCGTGCGCCATGAATGCTGAACAGCCCGTGGAACGGGGTGGTGAGCACGTTCGCCGCGTCGTGGATTGCCTTGACGATGCCGTTGCCCGGATTGGCCTTCAAGTCGAACAGGATGATCGCCAACACGATCAGCGCGAAGACCACTCCTGCAACCGCTCTGATGAGCCGAGCCAGGACCAGAAAGAACCCTCCGGCCGCCCGGGCGCCGACCGCTGCCGCTCCGGCTCCGGCTGCCGGCCGTTCGGCGCTCGTCGCCGTCCGTTCCGCGGGCGGCGGTGCCGTCCGTTCGTCACCTGAATTTGCTCTCGTTCTAAGGGCCATCGTTTCTCGCCTTCGCTGGTTGCTACCCGCTTTCGGCCTGGGGCAACACCCGCACGCGGGGGTGCGATGAGCGCTCGGGATGGCTCACCGCAGGCACGATCCCGAGCTCGCGCACCAGGGTGAAGAACGCCTCCGCGTACGGAGAGGGCAGCGTCCGCTCCCGCAGCGCCTGCCAGTCGATCTGCTCTCGCAGCGCGCGGGCGATGCCAAGCAGCGCGCTGTAGTCGAGCGAATGCTCATCCAGCGCGCACAACTTCGTCGCCAACACGTCCTCGATCGCCATGACAGGGGTCTCGATCGCCATCACCGGCATCGATTCGGCGCGCGCGAGCACCTCGTCGGTCATCGTAAGCCCCGCTGGCTCGAAGATGAGGTCGATCAGGACTCCGTTGTGCCAGGCCTTGAAGAGCCATTCCTCTGGCGGGTTCGCGGGCCGCATTCCAGCTTCTGCCAGTGCCCCCAGAGCCCGCTCGGCGTCCTCGGGCTTCACCATCAGGTCGAGGTCGTTCTGGGGTCGAGGGCCGCCCCGGGCCCACGCCGCCAGACTGCCGCCCAGCAGGAACGGAACTCGCGCCTCACGAAGCGTGGCCACGGCCACCTTGAGCGTGGCGCAGATCGCGTCGAATGTCGGCTCGGAGCTCATCGCGCTTGAGCTACCCCGGGCGCGTTGCCGCTAACGGCACGGGGTAGCCGACAGGAGATGGACCTCGATGGTGACCGCAGCGGGCTCGAGCGTGCCTCCCGGCAGGCGCGCACTCTTCGCATCGCCGCCGCCGGCGATCTGCATTGCTGTGATGAGCGGCGCGAGTCCATCACCAGCTCACTCCGGGCGCTCGCGGGAAAGGCCGATGTCGTGCTGCTGTGCGGTGACCTGACCACGCACGGCGAGCCACAGGAGGCAGCCGTCCTAGCCGAGGCCTGCGGCCCGCTCCCGATGCCCGTCTTTGCGGTCCTCGGCAACCATGACTGGCACGCCAACCGGCACGACGAGCTGGTGGCAGAGCTCGAGCGGGGCGGTCTCCGGGTCCTCGATCGCGGCTGGGCGATCTGCGAGCTTGACGGACTTCAGGTCGGAATAGCCGGAACGAAGGGATTCGTCGGCGGCTTTCCGGGCTCGCACCTGCCCGACTTCGGCGAGCCGCTCCTGCGTGCCGTCTACAGAGAGACCACGCAGGAGGTGGAGGCCCTCGATCATGCTTTGCGCGAGATCGCGCTGTGCCAGGTCCGGATCGTGATGCTGCACTATGCGCCGACGCACGCGACGATCGAGGGCGAGGCCCCCGGCATCTGGGCCTTTCTGGGGACCGATCGGCTGGCGGCGCCAATCGCCGAGCACGAGCCGGACCTGGTACTCCACGGGCACGCGCACAGCGGCACCTTCGAAGGGACGATCGGAAGCGTGCCGGTCTACAACGTCTCCGTTCCGGTGATGGGGCGCGACTTCTGGCTGTTCGAGCTTGAAGCCACCGCCACGCCGAGCACCCCTATCCACTGACTAAGCGTCGTCCAGGCGCTTGTCCTCCGCGCCAGGCCGAGACGCCACAGCAGGTCCAGCTCATGCACCGGAGGCATGGTGAACATCTACTCGCCTCGGGTAATAGGCTCACAACAGCACGTGGCCGCACGCAACGAGATCACCGAAGCGAAGCTGCGCCGGCTCGCTCGTCTGCGCGCCAACGGACCGCGGGTCCTGAGCGTCTACCTGGACCTCGACCCCGAACGGTTCGCCACGCCGCCTG
>VAWT01000092.1:0-5770 GCA_005883415.1 Actinomycetota bacterium
CCAGCACGTCCAGCGGCTCGATCGCGTGCATGGTGTGGGCGCCGCGATTCGGCAGATAGACGACGCAGTCCCCGGCGGCGATCTCCACCGTGCGGCCTCCCTGCCAGGACACGCCGCGGCCGGCGAGGACATAGAAGATCTCTTCCTCACGGCCGTGCTCGTGCGCCGGCGTCGACCAGCCGCCTGCGGGCAGCTGAATCCGTCGCACGCCCACCCCAGCGCTCCCGGCGGCGCCGCCGAGGTTCGTCCATCGCCCGCGCAGGTGGCCGAGGTCGAACTCGAATGCCGGCGCCTCGTCGAAGTGGGTGACGGTCACGTGCGGGTGTCGCGGGTGACCGTCACTCCCACTCGATCGTGCCCGGCGGCTTGCTCGTGATGTCGAGCACGACCCGGCCAACCGCTCGGATCTCGGAGATCATCCGTGAGGCGATCTGCTCGAGTAGGTCATAAGGGAGCCGCGCCCAGTCGGCGGTCATCGCGTCGTCGCTTGTGACAGCCCGGATCACGATCACGTTCCCGTAGGTGCGGGAGTCGCCCTGGACGCCGACCGTCCGGACATCGGGCAGCACGCAGAACGACTGCCACAACTCCCGGTACAGGCCCGCCTTGCGGATCTCGTCCTGGAGGATGGCGTCGGCCTCACGCAGGATCTCGAGCCGCTCGCGGGTGGCCTCCCCGCCCACGATCCGGATTGCCAGGCCCGGACCGGGGAAGGGCTGGCGCCAAACGAGCCGCTCCGGCAGCCCCAGCTCAGCGCCGACCGCCCGGACCTCGTCCTTGAACAGCGTGCGAAGCGGCTCCACGAGCTCGAGCTGCAGATCCTCGGGCAGGCCGCCGACGTTGTGGTGGGACTTGATCGTCGCGGCTCCGGTTCCGCCGCCGGACTCGATCACGTCCGAGTAGAGCGTGCCCTGCACCAGGAACTGGACGTCCGGCAGCTTGGCGGCCTCCTCTTCGAACACCCTTATGAATTCGCCGCCGATCCGCTTGCGCTTCTCCTCTGGGTCGCTGACTCCCTTCAGTTGCGTGAGGAACCGATCGGACGCGTCGACCGCGACGAGGGGGACCTTGAAGTGATCGCGAAAAGCCCGCACCACCTGCTCGCCCTCGTCCTTTCGCATCAATCCGTGATCCACGAACACGCATGTCAGCCGGTCTCCGATCGCGCGGTGCACCAGCAGGGCGGCGACGCTCGAGTCGACGCCGCCGGAGAGCCCGCAGATCGCGCGCCCGTCGCCAACCTGCGTCCGGATGCGCTCGATCTGCTCCTCCATCACCGAGCGCGCGCTCCAGCCCAGCTCGCAGCCGCAAACC
This sequence comes from Actinomycetota bacterium, assembly GCA_005883415.1. Lineage (GTDB taxonomy): Bacteria > Actinomycetota > Thermoleophilia > Solirubrobacterales > Solirubrobacteraceae > Palsa-465. The sequence continues at coordinate 1,315 of VAWT01000092.1, forward strand.
CCCTCCAGGAAGTTCCGGAGGACCTGCTGGCCGTAGGGGGTGTGGATCACCTCAGGGTGGAACTGGATCCCGTAGACGCCGCGCTGCGCGGACTCGAATGCCGCCACCGGCGAAGCCGTCGAGGACGCGAGCGCCTTGAATCCCGGCGGTGCCGCGAACACGGTGTCGCGGTGAGACATCCAGCAGGTCTGCTCCCGCGGCGTGCCGTCCAGCAGGCGACCGGTCTCGCCCACGGTCAGCTGGGAGCGTCCGAACTCTCCCACCTCGGCGCCCTCCACCCGTCCCCCGAGCTCGCGCGCCAGCAGCTGCATGCCGTAACAGATGCCTAGCACCGGAACGCCGAGCTCGAGCAGCTCGCGGTCGAGCGGCGGCGCGCCCTCGGCGTACACCGACGCCGGCCCACCGGAGAGGATCACGCCCTTGGGCTTTCGCCGTGCGACCTCGTCCGCCCCAACGTGGTGAGGCAGGAGCTCTGAGAACACGCCGCACTCCCTGACCCGGCGGGCGATCAGCTGGGAGTACTGGCCGCCGTAGTCAAGGACCACGACTTCATCGGTGACCGCGACGCTCGCCTCGTTCGCCGCGGGCGTGACGGTCGCGTTAGTCGCCGACACCGACCGTAGCTGGCGTGTCTATGGCACCCATGCCCACGCCCTGCTCGCGCTGGAGGTGCTTGCCCTCGGTCTGAAGGGCGGGCGCGACCATCAGCTCGGCGCGGTTGAACTCGGCGATGTCCCGGTAGCCGCAGGTGGCCATCGAAGTCCTGAGGCCGCCCATCAGGTTGAACGTGCCATCGTTCTCTCGGGCCGGGCCCTTGATGATCTCCTCCAACGTGCCGTTCTGCGTGGTCGCCACCCGCGTTCCCCGCGGGAGCGTGGGATGGAACGTGGCCATGCCCCAGTTGTAGCCGCGGCCCGGAGCCTCGTACGCCCGGGCCAGAGCCGAGCCCAGCATCACCGCGTCGGCGCCGCAGGCGATGGCCTTGGCCACGTCGCCGCCGTTTCGCATCCCGCCGTCGGCGATCACCTTGACGTACTCGCCGGTCTCGAGCATGTGCTGCGACCGGGCCGCCGCCACGTCAGCGATCGCGGTGGCCTGCGGCACCCCGATCCCGAGCACGCCCCTGGTCGTGCAGATCGCCCCCGGACCGACCCCGACCAAAACGCCGGCGGCACCGGTCCGCATCAGGTGAAGCCCGGTGTGGTAGGACGCGCACCCGCCGACCATCACCGGCGTGGGCTGCAGCTCGCGGATGAACTCCTTCAGGTTCAGCGGCGGACGGGTCTCATCGCGGGAGACGTGCTCTGCCGAGACGACGGTTCCCTGGATGACGAGGATGTCGAGGCCGGCGTCGAGCGCGACCTCGTAGTACTTGCGGACCTTCTGGGGCGTCAGTGATGCGGCGGTCACCACGCCGTGGGACTTGACCTCCTTGATCCGCTGGGCGATCAGCTCGGGCTTGATCGGCTCCCGGTACATGTCCTGCATCTCTCGGGTGGCGATGTCTCGGGAGAAGGTCGAGATCCGCTCGAGCTGCGCGTCGGCGTCCTCGTAGCGACAGAAGATGCCCTCGAGGTTGAGCACCGCCAGCCCGCCGAGCCTGCCGATCACGCCGGCCGTCTGCGGCGCGACGACCCCGTCCAGGGCGGCCGCCAGCAACGGCAGCTCGAACCTGTAGGGGCCCAGGGTCCAGGAGATATCGACGTCGTCGGGGTCCCGCGTGCGGCGCGAGGGGACGATCGCGACATCGTCGAAACCGTATGCCCTGCGGGCCTTCTTCCCGCGGCCGATCTCTACTTCCATTGAGAAAGCGTAGCCGACGCCTCAGATGTCCTCCGGGGGGCCTTCAGCCGATCTCGGCCCGGAGCTCGAGGCGCTCTGCCTTCACCTCCGAGAGCATCCGCTCGGCCCGGGCCGGATCGAGCACCCCGGCCCCGAAATGCTGGGTGGACTCGGCGCCGCATCCAACCCCAAACCGCAGCGCGTCGACGGGCGAGGAGCCGGAATACCGGGCCGAGACGTACCCGGCCAGAAAGGCATCGCCGGTCCCGATCGTGGAGCGTGGCTCGAGCTCCTCCACCCGTAGGCGCAGCAGAACCGGGAAGCCATCCTCAAGGACCCTGGCGTAACAGCCGTCGGGAACGGTCATGACCGCCTCGCGCGCCCCGAGCCGGGTGATCTCGACCACCGACTCGGCTCGATCGTCATCGTCGTTGAACTCGTGGCCGACGAGCTCCTCGGCCTCTAGCTCGTTCGGGGAGACGATGTCGGGCTCCGCGCGGACCCCGAGTCGCAGGGGCTCGCCGTCGGTGTCAAGCACGGTGGTCACGCCCAGCTTGTGCACCTCGCGAATCAACTCGCCGTACACGTCGGGCTCGACGCCCCGGGGAAGGCTGCCGGCGAACACGCACATGCTCGCCCCCTGCGCCAGGTAGAGCAGCTTGTCCCTGAACAGCTCTAGCTCCCGCGGGGAGACTTCCGGACCGCGCTCGTTGACCTCGGTGTGCACCCCGGTGGTGGGATCCAGCACGGCGGTATTCGTGCGCGACTCCTCGCGGATTCGCACGAATCCGTTGAGGATGGACTCGTCGGTCAGCGCATCGATGATCCGAGTGCCCGTCGAGCCACCGGCGAGTCCCGTGGCGATCACTGGCTGTCCGAGGCGCTTGATGGCTCGCGCGACGTTCACGCCCTTGCCGCCGGGCATGGTGGTCTGGTCTACGGTGCGGTGCCGGCGGCCCGGGGTGAAGTTCGGGACCACGAGGGTCTTGTCCAGCGCCGCATTGAGTGTGACCGTGATGATCATGCGGCGGTGGGCTGGCGCGCTCGCCGGTGAAATCGGCGGCGGACGATCAGCGTGGCTGTTCCCCCGAGCAGCAGCACGAGGCCCAGAAGCGTAATCGGTTCGGTGATGAAGCGCACGGCGAGCGTCAGCGCGCTCACGCCGGGCACAGCCCGGGCCAGCACGAGCGGGACGGTATTTAGCTGCCTGCCGTCGTCTAGCACGATCGCCCGACCAACGACGGTGTCCCGATTGAGCGGACCGCTCAGCTGATGCGGCACCTGGAGATGCACCTGCATGTTGCTCGAGCTAGCGACGACCTCCGACAGCGTGCTGGCAGCAATCACGGTCGCGCGCTTGCCCGGCTGATCTGCGACCGTCGGGCGGGCGAGAACGGAGCCGCCGACGATCGGTTCGGTCTGGCGGAAGTTGGCGTAGGCCCAGTTGAGGAGGGCGAGCGAGTTCTGGTCACGCGCGGCCTCGCTCGCCGTGCCCAGAACGGCGCTGAGCAGGGTCATCCCGTTTTTACGGGCGATCGTCACCAGCACGTAGCCGGCGTCGTTCGTGTGACCAGTCTTGACGCCGTAGATCCAGGGCACCTTGCCGACCAGGCCGTTCAGGCTGACGACGTCGCGGACCTGGTTGCCGGTGTGTAGAACCGCGTTGGTTTGGGCCACGATGTGGGCGAACAGCGGATAGCGGGCGAGCAGGTAGCCCGCGAGCTTGACCAGATCGGCCGCGCTCGAGTAGTTGCCTCGCGTATCCAACCCGATCGGGGTGGAGTAGTGGGTGTGGGTGAGGCCCAGCTGGACGGCTCGGGCGTTCATCATGGCCACGAAGCGAGCGACCGAGCCGCCGCCGATGTTGTAGGCCAGATCCTGGGCGGCGTCGTCGGCGCTCGGAAGCAGCATCGCCGTCAGCAGGTCCTGGACGCTCATTCGCTCCCCCGCTACGAGCCCGATCTGCGAGGCATCCGGGGAGAAGTGGGTGCCGGGGTACGGGAACGTCTCGGTCATCGGCGCCCGCTCGAGCGTCACCAGCGCGGTCATGAGCTTCGTCGTTGAGGCAATCGGCAGCTCGGCATCGGCGTTTGTGCCGTACAGCCGCTGGCCGGTGCTCCCGGCGACCAGGATCGCACCCCGGACGCCGAGCGCCGGCGGCGCGGGAGCACCGGGAACGGCACTGGCGGAAACGACCTGGGCGGTGGAGGCCGCGGCGCCAGGAGCGACGCTGGCGGCACCGGCGCGGGCGGCCGGAGCGACCGCGACGGCGGTGGCCAGCGTGACCGCTGCCGCCGCCAGGATCTGTACCCGGCGGCGTCCTCTCACTGACGCAGCCTGAGCTTTTGCCCGGTCCGGAGGCTGTTTGGGTCGAGCGACTGGTTGAGCTGCTCGAGGGTCAGGACGGGAACCCCGGTCTTGGCTGCGATGGCGGTCAAGTTGTCACCCGGCTGCACCGTATAAAAGGTCGCGTTCGCGTACTTCCCTCGCGGGCGCGGTTGGTGCTTTGCAACGTGGGCTGACGTCGTTGAGGAGGTACTGCCACCGGTGTGATTGGTCACGATCAGGATCGCCCCGATGACGACGATGACCAGCAGTATCGGTGCCAGGTAGCGCAGGGGGTTCCGACCCACCATCGCACGGCGATCATACAAATGGGGTCCGTCACGAAGAC
>VAWT01000092.1:5796-7242 GCA_005883415.1 Actinomycetota bacterium
CCCACCCCCGGAAGCAGGAAGACCGCGTGGGGCATCTGGTCGCGTAGCGCGGACACCTGCTCGGGATCTGTCGCGCCCACGACCGCCCCGACGTCGGCCAGGCCGCTCACGCCCACGCCGTCGGCGCCGAGAAGGGCGATGATCTGCGCCAGCCGATCGCTGATCGTGCCGCCACCCTGAAGCGACTGGCCCTGAACGTCAGCTGCGCCGGGATTCGTGGTCCGGGCAAGCACGAACAGGCCGCCACCGCGCGGGCGCGCTTCGCGCACGAACGGCTCGAGTGAGTCCACGCCGAGCAGGGGGTTGACGGTCATCGCGTCCACCGCCAGACCCTCGACGGGACCGTAGGCGGTGGGCGTAGCGCCGAAGTAAGCCTGCGCGTACGCGGCCGCGGTGAGGTCGATGTCGCCTCGCTTGGCATCGGCGATCACCAGCAGGTCGCGCTCGCGGGCACGCTCGATCACCTCCTTGAGCGCAGCCCAGCCGGGCGCGCCGAGCCGCTCGAAGCACGCGACCTGAAGCTTGACGGCGACGCATTGATCGCCGACGGCCTCGATCGCCAGCTGGCAGTGGGTGGCGACGGCGAACGCCGCCCGCGCAGCGGGCGGCGCCTCCGGTTGGTAAGCGAGCTCGAGCGCACGCGGCCACAGCCGGGCGGGGTCGGGATCCAGCCCCAGCACTAGCTGAGACCTCCGCGCCGCAACGAGCCCCGCGACTCGATCGCCGAAGGGCGGGCTGTCGCCGACGCCCGCGGTCCCGTCTGGGCGCGCGGCCGCCGAAGACGTGCTACTTGACCGCCTTCTTGAGTGCGGCGCCGGCGGTGAACTTCGGTACCCGCGAGGCGGCGATGTGGATCCTCTCTCCCGTCGCCGGGTTGCGACCCTCGCGCGCGCTGCGATTGGACACGCTGAACTTGCCGAAGCCGGAGAAGGAAACCTCACTGCCGCGCCTCAGCGCGCTCTCGATTGTGTCGAGGAAGGCATCCACAGCATCTGACGCGTCCTTCTTGCTCAATTCGGCGCGGTCCGCGACCTGGTCGACAAACTCTGACTTGGTCACTTGCTCCCTCCTTCGGGTGGTAGGAATCGTGAACCTAACACGGGTGTCGGACGGCAACTCCCGGAGGAAAGGGTGCTTTTCCCGCAATTTGCGGGAAAAGGTATCTGGTTCCATCGGCGGCGCCGAGAGAATAGCCCCGTGGACCTCGCTCGCCTCGCCTGGTTGCTCACCGTCATCGCCTGCCTGATCGCTGTCCTCATCCTCGGCCTGCAGGGCTACTACGGCTATGCCGCCGTCACTCTGGCGGTCGCCGTATCGGCCGCGATCAACCTCAGGTGAGTCACCGATGGCCCTCGGCCTGATGCTCAAGATCTTCGCCGGGGCGGACGCGATCCTCGGGCTCTAGGTGGATCAGCACATCGGCGCCGGCCAGGCGCGAGGAGATCA
>VAWT01000093.1 GCA_005883415.1 Actinomycetota bacterium
CAGCATTCCCGCCGCCAGCTCGACGTTGAACATCCCCCAGCCGAAGACTCCACCCGTCTCGGCCGTGACGAGCCGGGCGATGTCCTGCTGGCGCTCCATCAGGAGATCGGCCGCCCTTAACAAGATTGACCGGCGCTGAGCGGGGGCACTGTGCGACCACTCGCCGAAGGCCGCTCGTGCGGCGTCGACTGCCGCCCGAGCGTCCTCGCGCTCGGCGGCCACGGCCGAGCCCACCACCTCGCCGGTGAACGGGAACCGCTGCTCGTACTCGCGGCCCGCAGCGCCCTCGCGCCACCGCCCGCCGATCAATAGCTGTTGCCGGGTCTCCGTTGTAGCTGTCATGGCTCTCCGATCGCTTGTGATTCCTCGATCATCCGCCTCGATCACCTCCTCGATCTCAGCCTCCAGGCTGTCCATGCACGCGCTCTGAACTCTAGTCTTGGTAAGGTCCGCCGCGGCGCGCTGAGGGGCAGCTTCGCGGTCAGTTGATCCGAAAACGCCGGGGCGAGCGTCTTGCGGGCGTCTGATCGCCAGGAGAGCAACTTGAAGAGCTGGTTTCGGCGCGGATTGGTCACGGTTGTGGTGGGCGTTTTTGCCGCTGCTCTCTGGGCGGGGCCGGCGGCGGCGCAGCTCGCTTCCACCCCCTACATGGGGTGGAACACCTACTACGGCCTGGGTCGGGCGCTCAGCGAGTCGACCATCGAGTCCGTGGCGAATTCGCTGATCTCGAGCGGCCTCGCGCAAGCGGGCTATCGGATCGTGTGGCTTGACGCCGGTTGGGCGACGGGAGCTCGGGACTCAAGCGGCCAGCTGATCGTCGATCCCAGCCTGTGGCCGGACGGGATGGTGGGATTGACCAACTGGCTTCACCAGCGTGGCCTCGAAGCCGGGATCTATACGGACGGGGGGGCGAGCGGCTGCGGCGGAGGAGGGGTCGGGTCCTACGGCCATTACCAGCAGGACGCCAACACATTCGCCGCATGGGGATTTGACGCCGTGAAAGTTGACTTCTGTGGCGGAGGTCAGGAGGGGTTCCCTCCCCAGCCGCTGTATGCCCAGTTCGCGCAGGCCGTGAGCAACAACGCGAGCGGGCGGCCGATGATCTTCAACGTCGACAACTTCTGGGAGCCGGGACAGATAGACGGCACGCACCCCTCGCTCGCGAACTCCTCGTGGGGCAACTACCAGTGGTCGCCGCCGATAGCGCAGAGCTGGCGCACCGACACGGATGTCGGCTTCGGACACGGTGGCGGCATCTTGTTCTCTGACGTCCTGCGCAATCTCGACGCCGATGCCGCCCATCCCGAAGCGGCGGGCCCCGGGCACTGGAACGATCCCGATTACCTGGGGCCCGAGCTCGGGATGACGAGCGCGCAGGCGCAAGCACAGTTGTCGATGTGGGCGATCCTGGCCGCCCCACTGATCCTGGGCAGCGACCCCCGCAGTCTGTCTGCGGGTTCGCTCGCCATGCTGGAGAACCCGAACCTGATCGCCATCGACCAGGACCCGCTGGGCGCCCAAGGCACGCTGTTCGGACAGCAGGGTTCCGGTCAGATATGGGTAAAGCCGCTCAACAACGGTGATCGTGCCGTCGCGCTGCTGAACCGCGGCAGTAGCCCCCAGCAGATCAGCACCGTTGCCTGGCACGTCGGGTTACCGCCCACTGGCAACTACCACATCACCGACGTCTGGCAGAACACGCTCGCCGGGACGACCGGAGGCATCAGCGCTTCCCTCCCGCCGTCCAGCGTGGCGCTCTACCGCGTCTCGGCCATACCCAACTCCGCGTACTACACGATGACTAACTCGGTGACGGGCAGTGGTTCCGGGCGGGTGAGTAGCGATCCAGGGGGAATCTCGTGTCCCGGGGCGTGTTCGCTGACCGTTGGGCGGGGGGTGCCAGTGACTTTGACCGCGACCCCGTCGCCAGGGTCGATTTTTACCGGCTGGTCGGGCGGCGGGTGCTCGGGGACAGGCGCGTGCTTCGTGACGATGGGCTCCAATCAGGCCGTCACCGCCACGTTCACGGCTCTGCGCGCGCTGAAGGTGTCATTGGCGGGCACGGGTTCCGGATCGGTGACGAGCAGCCCAACTGGAATCTCGTGCCCGGACACGTGCTCGATCGTGATTGGCCAGGGCGCACACGTGACCCTGACGCCCACCACGAGATCCGGCTCGGCGTTCGCCGGCTGGTCGGGCGCTGGCTGCTCGGGGCCGAAGTCATGCGTTGTGACGATGGGCTCCAATGAAGCCGTGACCGCCACCCTTACCCGGTCCTCGGGCAGCGGCCCGCCCAGCTCGACCGGTAGCGGCGTGAGCAACATCGTGTGGTGCACCGCACCTTTCGGTAAGTACTGCTACTTCACCGAGACGCTCACGACCGTCGAGACGATCAGCGGTGGCAAGGTGTCGACCATCCGCGCCGCCGGCAAGGGGAAACGAGCCACAAAAGTCGTAGTCGTCGGTAGGAAGAAGACGAAGGTGGCCGGCGGACATACCGTCACGGTCACGGTCGGCCTCAACAGCACCGGCCGGCAGTTCCTCAAGCAGTTCGGCAATGTGCCGGTCACGCTCAGGGTCGAGCTTCTCCGCGCCGGCAAGCTGGTCACGATCGCAAAACGGAAGCTGACGATCAAACCCAAGAAAACGGCCCCCAAGAAGCCGTCCCATGGTCCGCTGCTTTGGACCGTACGAGTGGATTGGCCAGCGCTTTAGCGGCCGGCCTGCGCCCAGCGGCGGCAGCGGAGTACCGCAACCGCGACCCAGGTTCCAGAGGATGCCCGACCCAGGTACCGACCCCGGTGCTCAGGCCGAGGGATCAGCCCGCCGTCAGACGGCGAACCTCGATGCGCCCGTCTTCGACGCGGACCTGAAAGGCCGGTTGGGCGGCCGCCGCCGGGCCGTGCCTGACCGCGCCGTCACGCAGCGAGAAACGAGAGCCGTGGCAGGCGCAGACGACCTCGTCGCCCTCCACCGTGCCTTCGCTCAGCGAGCAGCCGCGGTGCGAGCAACGGTCGTGGATGGCGAAGACGCTCTCGCCCTCGCGGAGCAGGAGGACCGGCGTGTCATCGACCACAACTCGCAGTGGGCGGCCCTCGGACAACAGCGAGGCGTCCGCCGCCGGCGTCCACTCGGTCGGGCCGGGATCGAACACGGTCTGCGCCGGGCCCACCCCTTTGGTCATGGACAAATAGCCGCCTAGATAGCCGCCGGCCATCATCACGGTCATTCCGGCGAGACCGAACGCGCCTCCGATCCGGCGACCACCCCCTCTGCGCGCCAGCCAAGACGCCGCATACAGAGATGCCGCCAGGGCGTTGCAGCTCGCATGAATCAGCCCCACCCGGCGAATGCCGTCGTCGACGATCTCGGTATCGGCCCAGTCGTTGATGCCCGCTGCGGCAGTCGGGAGGTAGGCCAGGAGCCCGACGCCGATCAGCCGCTGCGCCGCCGCGTCCCCCCTGCGCGCAAACAAATCGAGCAGCGACGCGCTCGTGAACGACCCGATCACGACGTCGGTGAGCATCGGGTGGACAGGGTGCCCCAGCCACGTTCCGCTGAGCGCGTCCTTGAGCGGTCCGCGCCCCACGTTGTCGCGGACGGCCTTTCCGACGGCCTTGGCAGCAGAGTCCAGCCCTTCCGCGGACTCAATTTCGCTGACAATGGGCTCGAGCGGGGTCAGCTGGCGACGCAAGGCTCCGTAACTGGCCACGGGGCGGCGCTACCCCGGGGCGCAGGAGCGTAAGCGGGCCGTCGCCGGGGTCGCGGGTCGCCGCTGCGGGTAGGCGTCTTCACATGCCGCCCAGCGAGCGCGCCGAGTTCGAGGAGTTGATGGCTCAGCTGGACTATTCGCTGTTCATCGTCACGGTCGCGGCCGGCGGCGAGCGAAGCGGCTGCCTTGTCGGGTTCGCGTCCCAAGTCTCGATCCGTCCCTCACGGTTCTTGATCTGCCTTTCGGTCAAGAACCGGACGTTCGAGGTCGCACAGCGAGCATCGGTCGTCGTAGTGCACTTCGTGCCCCAGCAGGCCGAAGAGCTGGCCGTCCTGTTCGGCGGACAGACCGGCGACGAGACAGACAAGTTCGCCCGGTGCGACTGGCGCGACGGTCCGGATGGGACCCCCGTGCTGACATCGCTTCAGGACTGGTTCGCCGGTCGGATCCTCGAGCGGCGTGACTTCGGAGATCACTGGGGGCTGCTGCTCGAACCGATCGACGGAGAGGCTCGCCGCTCGGGCTCGCCGCTCACCTTCCGGCGCGCGAAGTGGATCGAGCCGGGACACGAACCCTGAGCCCTTCGTGAGGGCGCGGCGGCCACGACTGACCGCCGGATGTGATGCACTGCTCAATGTGAGCGTGCTATCTGATCCTCCCCGTTCCGCCGAAGTTCTCGAGCGGTTTCATCCCGCGGTGAGGTTGTGGTTTGAGCGCCGGTTTGCGGGCGGCCCGACGGGGGCGCAGGCGGGGGGCTGGCCGGCGATCATTGCCGGTCAGCACACGCTGATTTGCGCGCCGACGGGCTCGGGCAAGACACTCGCCGGGTTCCTGGCCGCGATTGACGCGCTGTATCGAGAACACGAGGCCGGCGAGTCGATCGAGGGCGTAACGAAGGTCGTGTACCTCAGTCCGCTGAAGGCGCTGGCCGTCGATGTTCACACCAACCTCGAGCAACCGCTCGAGGAGATCGCGGAGGTGGCTCGGGAGCTGGGCTACGCCCCGGCACCCGTGACCGTCGGCGTCCGCACGGGCGACTCGACCTCGTCGCAGCGACAGGCGATGCTGCGCCATCCGCCGAACCTGCTCGTCACGACGCCCGAGTCCCTCTATCTGTACCTAACCGCAGAGCGGTCCCGCCAGACGCTCAAGACGGTCGAGACCGTAATCGTGGACGAGATCCACGCGCTGGCCCGCGACAAGCGTGGGTCGCACCTCGCGCTCTCGCTGGAACGGCTTGCGGCGGTCGCCGACCGCTCCCCGGTCCGGATCGGCCTCTCGGCAACGGTCAAGCCGCTCGAGGCAGCGGCTCGCCTGCTCGTGGGCGCGGCCGAGCAGATGCCGACGGTCGTCAACAGCGGGCACCGGCGGGCGCTGGAGATCGGGCTCGAGATGCCCGACGGCGAGCTCGAGGCGGCGCTCCCGGCCGATCAGTTCAGCGAGATCCTCGATCGGGTCGCGTCGCACGTGGCCGAGCACCGGACGACGCTCGTGTTCGTTAACACGAGAACGTTGTCCGAGCGAGTGGCGCACGAGCTCGGGGAGCGGCTTGGAGAGGATGAGGTCGCGGCGCACCACGGGTCGCTCTCGCGCGAGCGCCGGCAGCGGGTTGAGAACCGTCTTCGCGCCGGTGAGCTGCGGGCGCTGGTGGCGACTGCTTCGCTCGAGCTCGGGATCGACGTGGGGCCGGTGGAGCTGGTGTGCCAGGTCGGCTCCCCCCACAGCATCGCCACTTTCCTTCAGCGAGTGGGTCGGGCCAACCACCAGCGCGATGGAGTGCCGCGGGGAATCATCTACCCGACGACCCGCGACGAGTTAGTCGAGTGCGCGGCCCTGTTGGCAGCGGTCAGGCGCGGTCGCCTTGATTCCCTCCATCCTCCCGAGCTGCCGCTGGACATCCTCGCCCAGCAGGTGGTCGCCGAGGCGGCCGCACGAGGAGAGGAAGGCGTCGAGGAGGATGAGCTGTTCGATCTGATGAAGCCTCACCTCTGGCGGCGCGATCCCGGAGACGGGCGACTACCGGGTGCTCCTCGAACCCGGAGACACCTTCATCGGGACTGTCAACGAGGACTTCGCGATCGAGTCGATGCAGGGCGACGTATTCCTGCTTGGCACCCATCCCTGGCAGATATCTGGCGTTACCAACATGGTCATGCGCGTCCGCGACGCGGCCGGCAGGCATCCCACGATCCCGTTCTGGCTGGGAGAAGCGCCCGGGCGAACCGAGGAGCTCTCCGAGGAGGTCTCGAAGCTGCGCCGGGGCGTCGCCGAGCGCTCGGATGACGGCGGGAGAGACGCCGCGATCGAGTACGTCGAGGAGGTCTCTGGAATCGAAGACTTTGCCGCCGCGCTGGTTGTCGACTATCTGAACGCGGGGCGAGCTGCGCTCGGCGGGGTGCTTCCGAGCGATGAAGACATCGTGTTCGAGCGATTCTTCGACGAGTCGGGCGGCATGCAGCTGATCATCCATGCTCCGCTGGGGTCGAGGATCAATCGGGCGCTCGGGGTCGGCCTGCGCAAGAAGTTCTGCTTGAACTTCGATTTCGAGCTCCAGGCTGCGGCCAGCAATGATGCCGCGCTGCTGTCCCTCGGGCCACAGCACTCGTTTCCGCTCGAGGACGTCCCCGCCTTCCTTCGCTCCCACAACGTTCAGGATGCGGTCACCCAGGCGGTACTCCGCAGCCCGATGTTCACCGCTCGCTGGCGCTGGAATCTCAACCGCTCGCTCGCGGTGCTGAGGCGCAAAGGTGGGAAGCTCAACCCGTTCAACATCCAGCGGATGGAGGCGGACGATGTGATGGCCGCCGTGTTCCCATCGCTCGCCGCCTGTCAGGACAACACGCCCGCGGGCCCGGTCGAGATCCCCGATCACCCGCTCGTACGGGAGACGTTGAACGACTGCCTCACCGAGGCGATGGACATCGACGGTCTGAAGGCACTGGTGACACGATTTGAGCAGGGCACGATTCGAGTGCACTTCGTCGACACGGTCGAGCCGAGCGTGTTGGCGCACGAGATCCTCAATGGCGCCCCGTTCACCTATCTCGACGAGGACGGCGAGATCGGCGAGCGCCGCTCGCGCGCGGTGCCACTGCGCCGTGGCCTGCCCGTTGAGCCGCGCGAGCTCGGCCGGCTCGATCCTGATGCGATTGCCCGGGTACGGGCCGAGGCGGTCCCGGATGTACGGGATCCGGACGAACTGCACGACGTGCTGTTGTCACTGGTGGCGGCGCGCCCGCGGCAGGAGTGGACCGAGCACTTCCAAGCCCTCGCCGCCGGCGGCAGGTGCTTCGAGGTCCATCGGGTCGACGCCACCGATGTGTTGTGGGCGGCGACTGAGCGTCGGGGCGAACTCGAGGCGCTGTTCCCCGGCGCCCGCTTCGTGGAAGACCACCAGCTTCCCCCAGCCCTTGCCGCGCGCGGAGGCGCAGACCCCGACGGCGCCGAAGTGCAAATGGTTCAGGGGCACCTGGAGATCAGCGGCCCTGTCACGGTCGGCGACCTCGCGACCGCCACCGCATTGTCGAACTCCTCTGTGACGATCGCTCTGGAGGCGCTCCGAGCTCGTGGAATCGCGGTGGCTGGGGAATTCGAGCCCGACGAGGGACTGCAGTGGTGCGCACGGCGTCTGTTGGCGCGGATCCACAGCTACACCCGCGAGCGTCGGCGCGCCCAGGTGCGGCCCGTCAGTCGGGAGGAATGGGAGCAGTTCCTCCAAGCTTGGTGGCATGTGGCCCCCGGCACGCAGCTCCACGGCCGGGCCGGGGTGGCCGAGGTGATCGAGCAGCTCCAGGGAGCGGAATGGCCGGCCGGAGACTGGGAGCGGATC
>VAWT01000094.1 GCA_005883415.1 Actinomycetota bacterium
GCTGACCCGGGCGGGGCCCAAAGCCGGTTCAGCTTGGGAATCGCGGCTGTTCGTTTGGCCACCCGCCCTTGACTCGTCCGGGCCTTGGTCGACCCGTGAAGCTCGCTGCTGCTGCCAGTTCGGCGCGCCCGCTTGGGAATGCGAGTAACGATGCCGCCTGGCCCGCTGTTCCCCGCCGGCGAGTAACAGACGTAGCCAGGCAGTCGTGGACATCGGTGCCGGTGGCGTGGCGGCGTCTCACGATCGCGCTGCTTGGCGCCGTCGCTGCTGGCGGGGTCGGATGGACCGTCTCGACAAACGCCCACGCCACGCCAGCTCACGGCGCGGTCCTCATCAGGATCGTAATCATCGCCACGCTGATCGCCGCCGGTCTCTACGCGCAGACGAGCACGTTCCAGGCCCGGATGGGGGGTCAGCTGATCGCCGCCGGCTTCTTCTCCGCGTTCTGGCTGCTGAATGGGTCGGGCAATCGCCTTCTGTTCAGCATCGGCGTGGTTTGCACGGTTCTGACCCCGCCGGTGTTCGCCTACCTCATGCTCGCGCATCCGGTGGGACGCCTACGCTCGAGACTCGAATGGCGGTTCGTGTGGCGCCTCGGCGCCGTGGCAACCGCACTGTGGTTAGTCGCGATTGTCGTGGCCGAGCAGCCGCCGCTGAAAACGCCGCTGATCCAATGCGGCATCCGCTGTCCGGACAATGCGTTCTCGCTTGGGTTCGCCGCAGCTGCACCGGCACCGCTGAAGGCCCTCTTGCTGCTGCTGTGGATGGCCTTGACTTGTGGCGCGCCGTTGTTGCTTTACCGACGCCTGCGCTCGGGGCCCAACTTGGTCCGCCTGGCGACCCTGCCCGTCTTCCTCACAAGTGTGGCGTACGGAGTGCTTGTGATCGGGTATTTGGGCTCGGTTGCCGCCGGCGCAAAGACACAGGGAGCATTCGGCACCGCGTACGTGTCTTGCGCCGTGACACTTCCGTTCGCCTTTCTGATTGGTCTCGGCATGGAGCGGTTGGCGATGGCGCAGGTGGTCACGGAGTTCGTCAGCCAGCTTGGCCGAAGACCCGATGCCGATCCCCAGGCCCTGATGGCCTCGCTCCTGGGTGATCCTTTCCTTCGGATCGCCTATCAACGGCCAGTGACGGGGACCTACGTAGATTCCTCGGGTGTGGCGATCGATGAGTTACCGGGCGACCATGAGGTCACATGGGTTGAGCAAGATGGACGTCGCGTCGCCGCGATCATCTATAACCAGGATCTCGCCGGTCAGGAGCGGATCGTCCAGGCGGCGGGGACGGCCGCGCTGATGCAGCTGGAGAATGTTCAGCTGCAGGCCGAGCTTGAGGCGTCCACCGCGGAGATGGTGGCTTCGCGAGTTCGCATGACGGAGGCAGCTCACACCGAACGGCAGCGGCTCGAGCGCGACCTCCACGACGGCGTCCAGCAGCAGCTAGTGGGCATGAGGATCAAACTCGATCTGGCTACTGAGACGATGCAGGAAGATCCCGCGCGGGCGGAGCTGGCGTTCGACGCGTTGGGGCGGGAAATGGACGCTGCGCTCAAGGCGCTGCGTCTCGTTGCCCACGGCATCTATCCCGAGCTGCTTCACGACCGCGGCCTTGCGGACGCACTCCGGGCCGCTGCCCGCAACATGCCGAGGCCGGCGTCGTTTCGCGCGAGCGGGATCGGAAGGTACGCCGAGGACGTGGAGCTGGCTGTGTACTACTGCTGCCTCGAGGCCCTCCAGAACGCCGTGAAGCACGCCGGTCCCCGGGCCGCCGCCGTTCTGCGGCTCTGGGAGAATGGATCGTCCCTATGCTTTGAGCTTCGAGACACCGGACGGGGCTACGACGCCAGCAGACGCTCATTGGGCAGCGGGTTGATCAACATGCGTGACCGCGTCCAGACGATCGGCGGCACGGTCGAGATCACCTCCCGCAAGGGGCGCGGAACCACGGTGCGGGGGTGCGTTCCGGTCGCCTGAGCGGGTTAATTCCGAAGCCGCTTACGTAACCTCAGAGGCGATGCTCAGCTTCGCCAATGTGGTGTTCGCCGCTGCTGGTTGACCGGTGCACACCCTTGTAGCCCACCGCCGACGGTGTGATCGTGCGGAGTAGCCGGTACCCAATCGAAAGTGGTGAAGCGGATGACCGTCGTCTGGATCTTGTTGGGCATTTTGTACGTGGTGGCCTGGGTGGTTCTCGGCATGACGACGTTCCGTAAAGGGCATTATGTGATGTTCTGGGTCGGCTTTCTCTTCCCGATCCTCTGGATAGTCGGCGCGCTGGTCGGACCGACCCCGAATGCTGCGGCACGTACCTCGGGCGCTGTGTAGCCCTCGCGCATGACGGGGCGGGGCTAGGTCAGCCCGACGATCCCCTTGATGATGAGAAGCACACCGACCGCGGTCAATCCTCGCACCGCGAAGTTGTGCGCGTGCCGACTGACCCAGAGCTTGGCCCGTTCGATCGCGCGAGGTGTCCATTCCGGAGCGACCAGAAAGCACGCAAGCGGAACCTCCAGCAGCCAGAGCATGACCAGGTTGAAGCCGACGACCAGGAGCACGGCGACGGCGATCGAGTACTTGAGTGTGTGGATCTGGTGAAGGCCGGCGAGATACGAGGCGCCGGGAAGCGTGAGCAACGCCCCGATCACGAACGTGGTCCGTGGCGAGCCCTTGCTGAGGGCCTGCTGCCACTTCGGCGGGCCCTTGTCGGGCTTCCGTGCTTTTCGCTCTCGCCTTCGTTCTCGCAGGCGTTCGTGGCGCCCGGAGTAGACGACGTAGGCGAGCGCTAGAGCGAGCGCGCCGAGGGCGATGTCCACCGCGGGGCTGAGGGAGCGCTGGGTGGTTTTGGTAGCACTCGAGTTCGGTAATGAGAAGACGATCACCAGCCCCAGCGTGATGCTCGTGAGGTAGGCGCCGAGCAGATAGCCGAACATCAGCTTCGAGGGGCTCGGCAGGAGCAGCATGATCGTCGTCGTGGCGAGCAGCGTCGGGTTCAGCGAGGCGGTCAGCGACAGAAGGATTATCCGGCCCACGGGGTCAATGAGCATGCCGCCTGTCGCCGGCTTCCCCATCCTCCGAAGGGGATTAAAGGACGAGCATCGGTCGCTGGTTCACCCCGATCAGGTGATGAACTCTCCGCCCGTTCGCTCGACGATGCGCTGGCCAGTACCCCTGGCACTGACCTGCAAAGGAACTCGGCGGATGAGCTCATACGACGTGATAGTGATTGGGAGCGGCGCCGGCGGCGGGACCCTCGTCCACCACCTGCTCGCACGTCTTAGCGCCAAGACGACTGAGCCGGAGCGCGCTCATGTCTTATAACGGCGCCAGTCGACGCCCGCATCGGGTGGTGATCGTCGGTGGGGGATTTGGCGGCATCGAGGCTGCACGCAAGATGAAACGCGCAAATGTCGACGTCACGGTCGTCGACCGGCGCAACCATCAGCTGTTCCAGCCGCTGATCTACCAGGTGGCGGCGGGGGTTCTGTCTGCCGGCGACGTGGCTTCGCCGATCCGCGCCATGCTCAAGCGTCAGGCCAACGCCAGCGTCCTGATGGCAGAGGTCACGGACTTTGACATCGAGCGGCGTCAGGTCGTTCTGGATCGGGGCGACCGCCTGGACTACGACAGCCTGATCGTTGCCTGCGGCGGCGATACGTCGTACTTCGGGCACGACGAGTGGCAGGAAGTGAGCTGCGGACTGAAGAACCTCGGCGATGCCCTTGACCTGCGCAATCGCATCTTCGGCGCATTCGAGGAGGCGGAGCGAGCGGACGATCCAGCGGCGCGCGACGAGTGGCTCACGTTCGTGGTCGTCGGCGGAGGTCCGACCGGAGTGGAGATCGCCGGCCAGCTGGCGATCCTCCCGCGGCATGCGATGCAGCGGGACTTCAGGCGAATCGACCCGCGGGCGGCCCGGGTGATCCTGCTCGACGCCGGCGATCGCCTGGTGTCGGCATTCAGCGAGCGCACGTCAGCCACCGCCGCCGACGAGCTGGCGGACCTGGGCGTCACGATCCGCGAGCGCGCGATGGTCACCGGCATCGACTCCAGGGGCGTAGACGTAAGCAACGGGGAGAACACTGAGCGGATCGCGACCCGGACCGTCGTGTGGGCCGCGGGTGTGCGCGTGGCCGGAGTAGCTGCGACCTTGGCCCGGGCGGCCGGAGCCGGAACCGACCGCGCCGGGCATGTCGAGGTCAACCCAGATCTGACGCTGCGCGGCCACCCTGAGATCTCGGTCATCGGCGATGCGGCCAAGCTTGCCGGAACAGATGGCAAGCCGCTGCCCAGATTGGCGACGGAGGCGATCCAACAGGGGCGTCACGTGGCAAAGGCCATTCGCAACGGGCAAGCGGGCGCCTCCACGCCGTTCAGGTACTTCGACAAGGGCGCGCTCGCGGTCATCGGTCGTGGCAAGGCGGTGTGCGAGGTGCGAGGCCACCGGCTCTGGGGGCTGCCGGCTTTCCTGATGTACATCACGGTGCACCTCTTCTACCTCGGCGGCGTGGGCGGAAGGCGTCTGGCCGTGATTGTCATGATGGTCGGGACGTGGTTCGGGGCGCGCGAGAACCGTGTGATCGAGGGCGAGCTCGCCAGCATCGAGCGCTCGGCCACAGCCGATCAGCCTGTAGCGCAAGGGTAATCGCGTTCATGGCCGCCCTGGCGTCCACCACGGTCGACCTGGCCCGCGCCCAGTTCGCGACGACGTCGATCTACCACTTCCTGTTCGTGCCGCTGACGCTCGGGCTTGCGCCGCTGGTGGCGACGATGCAGACGATCTGGCACCGCAAGCACGACGACGCATGGCTGCGGCTGACCAGGTTCTTTGGCGCCCTTCTGTTGATCAACTTCGCGATCGGCGTGGCGACCGGTCTGGTGCAGGAGTTTCAGTTCGGCATGAACTGGTCGGTGTACTCGAACTTCGTCGGCGGGGTATTCGGGGCTCCACTCGCGACCGAGGGCCTGGCCGCGTTCATGCTGGAAGCCACGTTCCTGGGCCTTTGGATCTTCGGTTGGAACCGGCTGCCGCCGCGAGTGCACCTGGCGACGATCTGGCTTGCCGCGGCCGGTACCTGGCTGTCGGCCTACTTCATCCTGGTCGCGAACTCGTGGATGCAGCATCCGGTCGGCTACAAGCTCATGCAGGGCAAGGCCCAGCTGACCAACGTGGGCGACCTCCTATCAAACGAGTTCGCGCTGATCGCCTACCTGCACACGATCCTCGCCGGTCTGGTCTTCGGGTCGATCGTAATGCTGGGCATCTCCTGCTGGCATCTGTTGCGCGGCCGCAACATCGAGCTGTTCCGCCGAGGGGCGAAGCTCGCGCTGGTCGTGTCGGTGCCCGCG
>VAWT01000168.1 GCA_005883415.1 Actinomycetota bacterium
CGGCGGCGCCCGTCGAGGGCTACATCGGCTTCGCCATCGGGCGATCGATCTGGTGGGATGCGCTCAAGGGCTTCCTCGAAAAGCAGCTCGAGCGCGAGACGGCGGCTGATCAGATCGCCGATAACTACTTGCGATTCACGCGCGTCTACGAGGGTCAGACGGTTCCGTAGGGCCGTACCGCGCACTCCCGGGGCGACATAACCCGGGAGCGCGGCTGATGGTAGGCTCGGCGCGTCCATGGCCTTGAAGATGCGTCAGAGCCTCGCGCAGCTCGAGCAGGAGTTCTGGCACGAGGCCCAGCAGGATCGCCGCCGCGCCGCCCGCCTACAGCGCACCGCGGCGGTGCGGTCGCGCAAGCGTTTCTACCAGCGCCGCGAGCGGCGCAGGTCGATGCGCTTTTGGATCCTCGTCGTCTCGCTCGTGGCGACCGCGGTGATCGTCACCGCCGCGATGTTCGCGTCGCTGTATTACCTGCTGAGCTGACGCCGCAGACTGGCTACCGCCCTCCGCCGGGGAGGCGCGTCAGGATTCGTCGCCCAGGCCCTGGAGCGCGGCATCAACCTCGTCGCGCGCACCCTTGCCCCCGCCCATGCGCTCCTGCTGGATCTCGAGGTACACCTCCTTGCGGAAGACCGGGATGTCCCGCGGTGCCTGGATGCCGACCCGGACCTTCTCCCCCATGATCGCGAGCACCGTGACCTCGATGTCGTCCCCGATCATGATGCTCTGGTTCGACTTGCGCGTCAGTACCAACATGGAATGTGCTCCCTGCTCGGCCGATAAGTCTTCAAGGAGCACCGAAGGCCGCGCTGCAAAACCCCGGAGTCCAGCGCCAGCATACAACGCGAGCCTTCGCACAAGCAAACGGTCAGGGGGCTGCGCGTCATAGTCGAAACAGGCGCTCAGGAGGCGCTCGGCAACCCCCCGGGGGCCCGGGAGCGGGTGCAGGTCCCCTGTAATAGTCTGCCGCCGTGATGCCCCCGCGCTCGCTTCGGCCGCAGCTCAACCAGATCCGTGCCTGGGTCCGCCAGGGCCGGACCGATGCCTGGATCGCCCACCAGCTCGAGGTCACGGTCCAACAGATCCAGGCCTTCAAGCGGGACCAGGGGCTGGAGCCTGGCGATGACTCCGATAGCGTCCTGGCGGCCCCCGATTACGACGATGAGATCGACCTGCGCGCCGAGGACGACGCGTTGATAGCCGCCGAGCTCGAGGCTGCCGAGGCCGAGAGCCCCGAGGAGGAGGAAGGCGAAGAGGAGCGCGGCGGCCGGCGCAGGCGCCGGCGAGGGGGTCGCGGTCGCAGCCGGCGCAAAGCAGGCGGCAGTCCATTTGAGGCCACGTTCGATCACGGCGACGAGGGCTACGGTCTGTGGCTCGACCCGGCCGTCCAGGACGATCCGATCTATGCCGAGTACTGGGCGGGACATCGACCCGTCGAGGTCACGATCGAGGAAGACCAGATCGTGATACGGCGCGCGGGGGGCGACGAATCCGAGGGCGAGGACGAGGACTCATAGGCATCCGGACCGATTGCCGTCAGGTTTGTGAGCTCGAACAGGTCGTGACGGCGCCATCCCAGGCGCCGCCGGGAGTCACGACCTCCCGAACATGCGCTCGTGGTAGTCGCGGCGGGCGACGGGGTCGGCTTCGCCGGCGATGCGGCCCAGACCGAGGAAGCGCATCAGGCTCTCGCGGGCCCGCCGCGGCAGCAGGTTGCCCAGCTTGACGCTGACCGCCTGCGAGGCGGGCACCCAGACCTCGAACTTATTCCGGCGAACGGCGTCAAGCACCGCCTCGGCAACGTCGTCGGGCGAGACGACGGGCAGCAGCCGGGGTCGGGGTTGGCCCTCGATCATCGCGGTCTCGACCTGCGAAGGCTGAACGACCGAGAAGCGAACCCCGCTATGCCGGTACTCCATGTGCAGGGATTCCGTCAGCCCGACGATGCCGTGCTTGCTCGCGGAATAGACGGAGCTGCCAGGCAGCGGCACCCGCCCGACGCCGGACGCGACGTTGACGACGTGCCCCTGGCGGCGAGCCAGCATCCGCTGTAGCGCCAGCCGCGTGCCGAGGATCGTCCCCATCAGGTTGATGTCCAGCTCGCGGCGGCTGACCTGGTCGGGCTCCTCGTGGAATGGGCCGACCCAGTCGACGCCGGCGTTGTTGACCATCACCCCCAGCGGGCCGTGGGTCTGCTCGGCCGCGTCCAGGAAGGCGGCGAAAGCGTCGCGGTCCGTGACGTCGAGCGCGACGCCGATCGCGCCGCCCCCGATCTCGTCCGCCAGCCGGGCAGCCCTGTCGCCGTCCAGGTCGCCGATCGCGACCCGCGCGCCGGCGCGGGCGAAATGCTGCGCGATCGCGCGGCCGATCCCGTGAGCGGCGCCGGTCACGGCCACTGGTGTGCCGGTGAATGTCATGCGTCCTCCCGGATCCTGGTTCCCCCTGCGTAGTCGCTGGCCTGGCGCACGTAGCGGGCGAAAGCGGCGCCGGCCACGGTGGGCATGTCCCAGGCCGACGGGTTATCAGGCGCCACCCTTCTGGCGGTGTCAAAGCACCAGTCGGTTCCCTGCTCGTCATAGAGCGCGGCCAGCTCGCTGGTCGTGAACGTTCCCCCGAGGCGCCGGCGGAGCTCCAGGACGATCGCGTCCGTGACGCGCTCCATCGCCCGGCGTTGGAGGGGATCCGCGCTCTCCAGGCGCCTCGCGCCATCCTGCCAGAGGCCGATCAGCTCGTCGAAGCGCACGACTACGGCCCGCCGAAGGGTCGCGGGCGGCTGGCGGCGCCCGGCCGCCGTCCGCTCAGTGCTTGGGCAGCCCGACCACCGCGTAGGAGCGCTCGCCGGACTGGACCATTCCCAGGGCTCGGGCGTCGCGCTTGATGGTCGCGGGGTCGTTCAGCGACTTCTGTTGGGCCCGTAGCTGAGCGTTCGCGCGCGCAAGCCGCTGGACCTGCGCCCGCTGGTGGTGGGCTTGGGCTCGCGTCGTGAGGTACTCGATCGCGTGCTGAAGATAGAGCCCAGCGACAACCGCCAGCACGATCAGCAGGCTCGTGCGCCCCACCCGGTCCCAGCGAACCCTCGCCCACGACGAGGAGGCGGTCGGCGTCCGCCGCCGCGACGAGGTCCGTCCCCTGCGCGCGGCCGGCGCACGGCGTGTGGCAGCGGATGAACGAGCCGAGGGCATCCGGTAGCCCCTTCGTTCGGCGAACGCTCCCTCCTTCCTGCCGCAAGCCGGGATGCACGCTGCCTCGCACGCGGCGCATCGCGCCCCTACTGTCCGGCGCGAAACGCAGCGTGGCCCGGATACACCGCCTCGCGCCCAAGCGCCTCCTCGATCCGCAACAGCTGGTTGTACTTCGCCACCCGGTCCGAGCGCGACGGGGCGCCGGTCTTGATCTGCCCGCACCCCGTGGCCACCGCCAGGTCCGAGATCGTGACGTCCTCGGTCTCGCCTGAGCGGTGGGACATGACCACGCTATAGCCCGCGTCACGCGCCATCCGGATGGCAGCGAGGGTCTCGGACAACGTCCCGATCTGGTTCACCTTGATCAGGATCGAGTTGGCGATCCCCGACTCGATTCCGCGCTTCAGGCGGTCGGTGTTGGTCACGAACAGGTCGTCTCCGACCAGTTGCACCGTGCGGCCCAGCCGCGTCGTCAGTGACTTCCAGCCATCCCAATCATCCTCAGCCATCCCGTCCTCGAGCGAGATGATCGGATAGTGGGTCGCCAGCTCGGCCCAGTACACGACCAGCTGATCGGCGCTGAACGATCGATGCTCGTGCTCGAGCACATACGCTCCGTCCCGGTGCAACTCGGACACGGCGGGATCGAGCGCGATCGCGACCTCGTCCCCGGGCGTGTAGCCGGCGGCCGAGATGGCCTCGGTCAGGATCTCGAGTGGCTCGGCGTTGGATCCCAGGTCGGGAGCGAAGCCTCCCTCGTCTCCCACAGCCGTCGAAAGCCCCTGCGAGCGCAGCGTCGACTTCAGCTGGTGAAACACCTCCACGGCCATCCGCAGCGCCTCCGAGAAGGAGGGCGCTCCGGCCGGCACGATCATGAACTCCTGGAAGTCGACCCGGTTGTCCGCGTGGGCACCGCCGTTCAGCACGTTCATCATCGGCACGGGGAGAACATGCGCCGAGTCGCCTCCCAGGTAGCGCCACAGCGGCAGCCGCTCCTCGGCAGCGGCGGCGTGGGCGGCGGCCAGGGACACCGCGAGCACGGCGTTCGCGCCCAGCCGCGACTTGTTAGGCGTCCCGTCGAGCGCGATCAGGGTCCGGTCCAGCGCTGCCTGGCCGGAAGCATCCATTCCCCGGATGGCGGTGGTGATCTCGCCGTTGATGTTCTCGACCGCATGCGAGACCCCCTTGCCCATCCACGCCGAGCCTCCGTCGCGCAGCTCCGTGGCCTCGTACTCGCCGGTCGAGGCGCCCGACGGGACCGCGGCCCGGCCCCAGGCCCCGGACCGAAGGCTGAGCTCCACCTCGACGGTGGGGTTGCCCCGGCTGTCAAGGATCTGGCGGGCGTGCACGTACTCGATCTGGCTCATGTTCCTTTGAAGTGCGCCCTCGCGTCGGGGCCGTCGACGACCTGCCGGTAGTACGCGAGCTTGTCGTTCGGGGACAGATCGTTCCAATTCCGGCCTTCCGACGCGGCGCGCTCGCTCGCCGCCTCGACCCGGCCCCGAAAGCGGTCGGACGCAGCACGAAGCGCGAGCTCAGGATCCACCCGCAGCTTGCGGGCCACGTTCACGGCCGCGAACAACAGATCGCCCAGCTCGTCGAAGCGGGCTTCGCGGCTGCCGGCCTCCTCGAGTTCGGCCAGCTCTTCCCGCACCGACTCGAGCGGCTCCTCCACGCCTTCGAAGTCGAACCCGCTCGCGGCCGCGCGGCGCTGGACCTTGCGGGCGTACAGGGTCGAGGGCAGCGTCTCCGGGACGTCGCCGAACAGCCCGGGCTCCCGCCCCGGCTCGCGCTGTTTGATCTGATCCCAGTTGCGCAGCACATCCGCGGCCGTCTCGGCCTCCCCTTCGCCGAAGACGTGCGGGTGACGCCGGATCAGCTTCTCGCGACAGTGATCGGCCACTTCTTTCAGGCTGCCCGCCCCGCGCTCCTCGAGCAGGAGCGCCAGGAAGTGAACCTGGAAGAGCACGTCGCCCAGCTCGTCCAGCAGCTTGCGGTCGTCATGCCTGTTGGCGGCGTCCGCCAGCTCGTAGGCCTCCTCGACCGTATGGGGCACGATCGATCGCTCGTCCTGTTCGCGATCCCAGGGGCAATCGTGACGCAGCCGGCGGGTGATCGCGTCCAGCCGCGCCAGCGCCTCGGCCGCCGGGTCCGGCGAGGCGGGGGTCACCCAGTGGTGCTGGTGGTCGGGGGGGTGGGGGTGGTAGTCGAGGAGCCCTTCGGCGCCTTGTAGCCGCTGCAGTCGGCCATCGCGTAATCGCTTCGGCACTTCGTCTTCGCCAGGTAGTTCTTCTTGGCCTGCGCGTCGACCTTGCTCTGCGCGCTGCTCTGGGATTGGGAGACCAGCGTCTGCCGGATCGCGGCGGTCGACTGCGCCAGCGACTTCTGGCTCCCTCCGTTGACCTTGGTGACCTGGATCACGTAATAGCCGAACTGGCCCTTGACCGGCCCGACCACCTTGCCCACCTGTGCCGAGAACGCCGCCGACTCCAGCGTCTGATCGGTCTGTCCCTTGCTGAGGTTGTTGAGGACGCCGCCGTGGCTCTTGGTCGCCGGATCGATCGAGTACTTCTTCGTCACGGCGTCCCAGCTCTGGCCGGAGCTCAGCGCCGACTTGGCGGCCTGGGCCTGGCTCTGTGTCTTGGTCAGCACGATACGCAGGTTTCGGGTCTCGGCCTTGCCGAACTGAGAGCGGTGGCTCGCGTAGTAGGCGGCGATATCGGCGTTGGTGACCGGTTTGTTCACCTTCTGGATCAGCTTGTTGTAGAGCAGCTGCACCCGCGTTCTGAACAGCAGGTCGTTCGTCGTGTACCCGTACGCGGTCAAGAAGGCCTGGAACTGCGCATTCGTCGGGAACTGCGCCAAGCGCTCGGCCTGGAAGCGCTGCTGAACCTGAGCTGGAGTCACGGTGATGTGCTGCTTGGCAGCGTCGGCTTGGTACCAGTAGGCCCGGACCAGGAAGTCCATCACCTGGCTCGAGAGCGAGTTGAACAGGTTCTTGCACTCGCTGCGAATCTGGGAGTCCTTCTGGCTGGCCACCTGTGAGACGAGCTTGCGGGCCTGAGCAATGCAGCCCTTGAAGTTCGGCGGGTCGGTCGGGACCACGACCGGCGAGCCAGGCCCGGACTGGGCCGCAGCGCCCTTGGCCGCGACATACATCCAGTGGTTGAATGCCTGCGTCGTGATGGGATTCCCGGCGACGTCCGCTACAGAGTCGCCAGGGACCCCCGATCCGCAGGCGGCGATTCCGGCGCCGAGCACAAAAAAGGCGCCGAGCGCCAGGATGGACCGTCTGACCTTCATCGTCGCGGCCGGATGCTAGCGAGTTGCCCTTCCCGGCCCGCCGGCTCTGACCGAGGCTTAATCCGCCGACAATGACCTAGGGCCCCGAGGTCGCCGCGCTCATCACGCTCACGCCGTTCTGCGCTCCTTCAGGCTCCGCTTCCCTGGTCACGGCGAGCAGCACGTCGGCGGCCCGGACGACCGCCGGGAAGCGCTTGCCCGGCTCATCCGGCACCCGGACCGACAGCTGCGAGCGGCCTGACTCGTACAGGGCTTCGGGGATCTCTCCCCGGATCCGCTTGGCCTTGGTCGAGTCGAGCTCGATCGGCGTCACCGCCAGCCTCCCGTTGCGGAAGGTGACGGCGCGCGCGCCGGCCTGCCCCAGCTTGATCCTCGCCTGCTGGAGCAGGATGAGGTTCTCCAGCGGCTCCGGCAGCGGACCGAACCGATCGTGAAGCTCGCGACGCAGCTCCACCAGCTCGGCGATCTCGCGGGCCGCGGCGATCCGCCGGTGGACGTCCACCTTGGCCTGCTCGTATCCGATGTAGTCCGACGGCACGTAGGCGTCAACGTTGACATCGAGCCGGACCGGCTCCCAGTCCTCCTCCGGTCCTGCGCCGTCGGCGGCGGCGGCGACCGCTTCGTCGAGCATCTGCATGTACAGCTCGAATCCGAGCGCCGCCACGTGACCGGACTGCTCGTCGCCCAGGAGGTTGCCGGCGCCCCGCAGCTCGAGGTCGCGCATCGCGATCTTGAACCCAGCGCCGAGCTCGGTGTAGTCAGACAGGGCACTAAGGCGCTGGGCGGCGTCGGGCGTCAACGCCGCGGCGCTCGGGTACAGCAGGTACGCGTACGCCCGCTCGTGGCTGCGCCCCACCCGCCCACGGATCTGGTACAGCTGCGCCAGCCCGAACGCGTCCGAGCGCTCGACGACCAGCGTGTTCGCCTGCGGAATGTCGATCCCGGCCTCGATGATCGAGGTGCAGACCAGCACGTCGGCATCGCCACGCAGGAAGCGAAGCATCCGGCGCTCGAGCGTGCGCTCGTCCAGCTGCCCGTGTGCCACCTCGAACCGCAGATCGGGGCACAGCCCCCGCAGCCGCTCGGCCGTCTCGTCGATCGTCTCCACGCGGTTGTGGAGGAAGAACGCCTGGCCTTCCCGCGCTCGCTCTCGCGCCAGCGCCCGCCGTACGAGCTCCTCGTCGTAGTCGCCGACGTAGGTCTTGACCGGGCGCCGGCCCTCGGGCGGGGTCTCGATCACGCTGATGTCGCGGACGCCGGCCAGCGACATCTGCAGCGTGCGCGGGATCGGCGTGGCGCTCATCGAGATCACGTCGACCTTCAGCTTCAGCTGGCGCAGCAGCTCCTTCTGCTTGACGCCGAAGCGCTGCTCCTCATCGACGATCAAGAGGCCCAGATCCTTTGCTCTGACGTCGCGGGAGAGCAGGCGGTGCGTGCCGATCAGGATGTCCACCTCGCCGCGTGAGAACCGGCCCACGGCCGCCCGCTGCTCGGCCGCCGGACGGAACCGCGAGACCTGCTCGACGGTCACCGGGTAGTCCTTGAGGCGCTCGGTGAAGGTGCCGAAGTGCTGCTGGGCCAGGATCGTCGTGGGGACGAGCATCATCACCTGCTTGCCGTCCTGGACCGCCTTGAACGCCGCCCGCAGCGCCACCTCGGTCTTGCCGTAGCCGACGTCGCCGCAGATCAGCCTGTCCATCGGCCGCGGGGTCTCCATGTCCGCCTTGACGAGCTCGATCGCGTCGCGCTGGTCGGGCGTCTCGGAGTAGGGGAACGCGGCCTCGAAGTCGCGCTGCCAGTCGGTGTCGGGCGGGAACTCGTGGCCCTCGCGCCGCTTGCGCTCCGCGTACAGGTTGAGCAGCTCGCCGGCCAGTTCCTGGGCCGCCCGCCGGGCCCGGGTCTTGAGCGTGTCCCAGCGGGTGCCGCCGAGCTTTGACAGCGGCGGGTGCTCGCCCCCCGCTCCGACGTAGCGGCTGATCTTCGCCAGCTGGTCGACGGGCACGAACACTCGGTCAGAGCCGGCGTACTCGAGGTACAGGTAGTCGGGCGTGACCCCGGCGACGGTCTTGGTGTCAAAGCCGGCGAAGCGGGCGATGCCGTGGTCCTCGTGCACCACGATGTCCCCCGTTCGCAGCTCGGCGAAGCTCCGAAGGACGCCCCGTCGACGGGCGCGGTCGGGACGCTCGGCCTCCCGCCGGCGACGGAACAGCCGGTGCTCGGGGATGACGGCCAGGTGAAACTGCGGGGCGATGAAGCCTGTCTGCAGGCGGGCCCGAGTGAAAATGGGGCCGGTAGCCCGCTCCCCAAGAGCGGGCGCCGGCCCTTTATTTCCATCTAGCCACGCGACCCGCAGGCGCCCGAGGTTGTACGCCACCCGCTCGCCCTCACCGCGGCCGGGGAACGTGACGACGGTCGTGTAGCCGGACCGGATCAGCTTCTCCAGCTCGGGCTCCGCCTGGGCCAGCCCGCGGGCCTGGATGTCGGCGGTCTGGGCGCGGAACTGAAACGGCTGATCCTGGTCGACGCTCGCCAGCCGGATCCGGGCCCGGTCGGAGAGAGCGTCATCGATCTGCCTGGGCCCGACGTACAGCTGGTGGGCGTCCTCGTCGTGGAAGGCGGCGGTGACGTCCTGCCAGTGGTCGGCGAGCGCCGGGGCGACGTCCTCCTCGCCCGCGATCAGGACCTCGGCGTCGCCCGGGATCAGCTCCAGCAGCGGATGGAAGCTCTCGACCGGAAGTAGCTCCGTGATGTCGGGTCGCTCGGCGGCGTCCTCCAGCGCGGCGATCTCCGCGAGCTCGCGGTGCTCCTCGGCGAGCTCGGATGCCGGCGCCAGCTCGACCTTCTCGGCGTCCTCGAGGGAGCTCTGGGTGAAGGTCGAGAACCAGCGCAGCGACTCGATCTCATCGCCGAACAAATCGACTCGGACGGCCCGATCCTCGGTGGCCGGGAACAGGTCGAGCAGGCCGCCGCGGATCGCAAACTGGCCCCGGTCCTCGACCTGCTCGACGCGCTCGTAGCCGGCGCTGACGAGGTCCCGGGCGGTCTCGTCCAGGTCCAGCAGCTCCCCCTTCGTGAGAGCGAAGCCGTGGGGGCGCAACGCCGGATCGGGGACCTTCTCGGACAAGGCGACGGCGCTCACCACGACCACCGGGGGCGCGTCCGCTTTCTCGCCTCCGAGCAGGGCATCCAGCGCGGCGATTCGCAGGCCGACAAGGTGCGGCGGCGGGGCCAGGTGCGACTCGTAGGTCACGCCGCGGCTGGGGTAGTAGCGAACGGTGCGCGGTTCCAGCCAGGCGCTCAGCGCCGAGGCCAGGTCTCGCGCCGCGCGGTCGTCGCCCGCGACGACTACCGTGGGGCTCTCCGGCCCCTGGGCGATCAGCGCCGCGAGCAGGTAGGCCCGCAGCGACTGGGAGACAAACGCCCGGCCGCCATCGCGGGCCAGCCCCGCTGTCTGCGGGTCCTCGTCCGCATGCTGGAGCAGCGGTGTGAGCATCTCTTTCGAGTCTAGGAGTCGAGTGTGGTCTCGCCGAGGACGATCGACTCTGCTGCGTCCGCAGCTCGCTCGACCACCTCCGCGACCTCGTCCCGGGGCTCCGCAAATCGGCTCAGCACGTAGGCCGCGACCTGCTCCGGATCGGTCGTCGGGGGGCGCCCGACGCCCACCCGGACGCGCGCGAAGTCGCCCGAGCCCAGCTCCTGCTTGAGCGATTTAAGGCCGTTGTGCCCGGCCAGGCCTCCTCCCAAGCGGACACGTATTTCATTAAATGGGAGATCGATCTCGTCGTGGAGCACGAGCACCCGCTCGAGCGGCACCTTGAGGGCACCCCGGGCCGGCCCGACGGAGCGTCCGGCGTCGTTCATGTAGGTCTGCGGCTGGAGGATCGCCACGCGCGGCCCGCCGACCCCCGCTCGTCCCTCGGTCAGCAGCCCCCGGTATTTGGTTTTCGGCTGGGGGAGCTCCCAGCGGCCGATCAGCACCCGGGCCACCTCGAATCCAATGTTGTGGCGGGTGCGGTCATATTCGGCGCCGGGGTTGCCGAGGCCGACGATCAACCAGTCGACGCGAGCGCCGCGACCTGGCAGTCGCATTTGCGCGCGCTACTCGCCGCCCGAGCCCTCTTCGCCGCCTTCGGCCTGGGCCTCCGCCTCCTCGCCGGTCGCGCCCTCGGCCTCCGGTGCCTCCTCGCCCTCCTCGCCGACGAGCTCGGTCTCCTCCTCGATCTCCGGCTCTTCCTCGACCTGGAGACGCGGCGGCGTCAGGGTGGCGATCACCGTCTCCGGGTCGTCCATCAGCTTGACCTTCTCGGGCGCGGTCACCTGCTCGAGCGTGACCGTGTCGCCGATCACCATCTCCGAGACGTCGTGCTGGATCGAGTCCGGGATGTCGGTGGGCAGCGCTTCGATCGTGAGCTCGCGCGTCACGTGCTCCAGCACGCCGCCCTCCTTGACGCCCGGCGCCTCGTCGGTGCCGATGAGCTCAAGTGTCACAGTGGCCTGAATCGGGCGGTCGAGCCGGACGCGGAGCAGGTCGACGTGGATCGCAGCGCCCGTGACCGGGTGGCGGGTTAGCTCCTTGACGACCACGGGGGTCGAGTCCTCACCGTCGACGCTCAGGTCGAGGACGGCGCCGGCGAGCGATAGGGCCAGCCGCAGCACGCGAGACTCGACCTGGAAGGGGATGGGGTCGTTGCCTCCGCCGTAGACGACCCCTGGGACGAGCCCCTCGCCGCGCAGGCGTCGGGCCGCGCGCGAGCCCGCCGGGTCGCGTCGGGTGACCTCCAGGGTTGTGGCGGTGGCCGTGGCCATGGCGGCGGCCGATGGTAGCGCGTGGCCTCGCTTGCCCCGGGGCTGCGGCGGCCCGGATCCTGCTTGTGCGGCTCAAGGCGCGCGGTACCCTTTACTCATGTCAGCCGGGTATCAGCTTCTGCTGATGATCGCCGGAATGCACGTTCTGGGGTTGGTGTGCGTCGCAGTGCTGATGGTGCTGGCTCTTCGGCAGCCGCCGGAGGATGACCGGCGGCCATCCGATCCCGGGTCTGACGACGGATGGGGCAACGAACCGAGACAGCCGCGCCGACCCTACGATCGTCCGTGGGGTGGCATTCCGCTCCCCGACGCCGAGCAGGCCGGGGTCCGCCTGCGCGATGCGCGCAAGCTCGGCGACCTCCGGCCCAATCGAGAGCGGCGTCCGGCCCGCGAGCCCGAGCGCGCTCCGGTGCATCAACCCGGGTAGCGCCGGTCCGTAGCCTCCAGCGGCCGCGCGGCACCGGGCGCCCGCACTCTCAGTAGTGGGCCGGGCACGAGCTGTCGCTCTTGATCCTGAGGCTGATCTCGAGCAGCTGCACCGTCAGGCCGCCCAACACATCGCCCGAGCGCCTGACCCGAATGCACTGCACGATCGGCAGGGACGAGCCCGCTCTCCACGCGACCCTCGCGGTCCCGACCATCCCGCCGAGGGAGAAGCCCGTCGATGGCGCGAGCTGGATGATCGTGACAGCGCCCGGGCGCCTGAGGTTGCCCGCGTTCTCCGCCACCCGGGCTCGACATGAGGGGCTCTGTGCGCAGCCCTGGATCCGAGCCAGCATCGCCTGCTGATCACCCGCCGCCTCCGCCTTCACCAGGGACGTAATCGCGGATTGCTCGGCGCCGTTGGCGCCGAACACCCGAGCCAGCCCGATGCTGATCGCCACGAACAACACGACGCCAAGGGCGACCAGCGACAGCAGGTATCGGCGGCGCATCCGCCGGCTGAGGCTATCCAGAGCTGCTATCGGAGATCTCTAGGAACCGCTCCACCGAGGCCTCCTGGTGCGCGAGTCGCTCGGAGAGCGTCTTGGCGTGCTGAGCCGCCAGCTGGAGGAAATCCTCGACGCACCGCTCAGGATCGTCGGCCAACGGATACACGCGGGTCAAGTCTGGTTGGGCGCAGGCGATGCCCATCGGCGGACGGCCCTCCGCCAGCGTCCTGGCGCTGCACACGGGCGTCACGACCAGCTGCCGGTCGGCCGCGACCAGGGCGGTGGGCATCAGCCTGGCGGCAGGGAGGCGGATCGAGAGCTCGACTGAGTGATTGATGGTCACGCCGCCGTCACTGAGCTCGTCGAGCGGTTCGCGCCATACGTCGAGGACGGTGTCGGCGCCGACGAGCGCGTCGCGAAGGGCCTTTGCCTGCTCGGCGTATAGCCGCTCGGCCTCGCTGCGATCGTCGGCATCGGCCAGATCGAGGTCGCACGGGACGCGAAGCAGCTCGCCGGCGGCCACGCGGGAGCCCGCGCCCATGCTGCCGTATGCCACATACGTCTGGAGCGTTCCCAGGTCCCGGCGCCCGTGGAAGATGACCGTCACCGCCTCGCTGACGGGCAGTCCTGAGATCTTGAGCGAAACTGCGACCGAGGAGGACTCGTCGAGCAACGCCCGACGCAAAAGCTCCTCGCCGTCCTGCTCGCCGTGGGTCGGATCCTCGTCAAGCATCCTGGGTCCAATTATTTACCCATAGGCGGCGGTAATCCATCGCCAGTGGGTAGTGTGCAAGCGCGATGAAGCTCCTCTACAAGCCGTTTGCGCTGATCGCCGGCGTGATCGCTGCAAAGGTCGGGGAGCGCCTCTTCAAGACGGTCTGGTCGAAGATCGACGAGGCCGAGCCGCCGGAGCCGACCCGGCGCGACGCCAACGTCGGCAAGGCCGTGGGGGCAGCGGCGCTTGAGGCTGCCACGCTGGCGGCGGCCAAGGCGGCGGCAAATCGCGCGAGCGCCCGCTCGTTCCATTACCTGTTCGGGGTCTGGCCGGGTGCCGAGTCGGCCGAGGAGGCCGAAAAGTAGGACTCAGCCTCCCCCTCGGAGCACAAACCCTCGCTCTGAAAGGTCGGCCAGGGCGTCCTCAAACGACGCGAAGTCTCGCTGGGTGAGCATCTCGATCGGCCTGCCGCGCGGGGCGGAGGCTCTGACCCATCGCCGCAGGACGGCTGCCCCGGCGCGCTCCCGCGCTTCGGCGAGCAGGTCGAGGAGAATCGGCAACTCGCCGCGGTGCTCGAGCTGGCCTGAGAGCAGCGCGAGTGGCTCCACGTCCAGCGTCCGGCACAGCTCGTCCTCGGTCAGCCCCAGCAGCTCCATCAGCTGCACGGCGCGGTCGCTCTGGACGCGGCGCCCGAGTTGCGGGTCGTCGGGTTGGCTCAGACCGGGCTGCCCTGCGCTAGCTGCCGGGACAACGGGAGTCCGATAGCGCTTGCGCGGGCGTCTCGTTGAAGGCGATCACGCAGTAGCTGGGGCGCGGCTGGCCGCTTGAGTTGACCAGCGCCGAATCCCAGCTGTCTGTGCCGGACGTCTGCCACTGGTACCAGAACGTGTGCTGAGCGTACGAACGCAACTGCTCCCAGCCGTATGCCGTGTTGGCCTCCTCTGAGCGGCTGTGCGTGAGCCAGCAGCCATTCGATGAGCAGTTCTTCGCATCGCCGGACTCGGTGATCCACACGTCGCTTGTGGGCTCGCCTTGACTCTGCAGCCACCAGATGAACTGACTGACACTCTGGTGGTTGCATGCTGGCAGATCGCTCGGTGAGCAGTTCTGGATCGTTCCGGCATCAGTCGTGTCGTTGTAGTCATGAACCGACCAGGACGTGGCCGAGCTGCTGTAGCCAGAGGATTTCAGCGCGTTGACGTACGTTGTCGCGTACGTTCCGTCCCAGGCGCTTTCGAACACGCCGGCGATGGCGTGGACCTGCGATCCGCCGGTCGCGACCAGTTCGCCGAAGTAACCGGCGGCGTGTGACGGGTCGACGTAATACGCGCCGTTGTCGGGCTCGTTGAACGCCTCGACCGGCATCCCGGTCCGCGCAAGGCCCTTGGAGGTGAGTGTCTTCAGTAGCAGCTGCACGCCACACTTATATTGGGCGGCGTTGGGCGTTGCCGGCAGCGGGGTCTGCACACCCGCAGGCCACTG
>VAWT01000169.1 GCA_005883415.1 Actinomycetota bacterium
CTCCGCCGCCGGTGAGCCCAACGTTCAGCGGATGCCTGGCGTCGGTCGACGGCGCGATCACGCTCGCGTCGGAGGCGAGGATCCCCGCCACCGACGAGGGGCTTATCCGTGGCGACGGCGTATTTGAGGTCATCCGCGTCTACGACGGCCAGCCGTTCGCGCTCGACGACCACCTCAAGCGGCTGGAGCGCTCCGCGCTCAACCTCCGGCTGCCGCTCGACCTGGAGTCCGTCCGCGCCGACGCCAACCGCTTGCTCGCCCACGCCGGTCCCGGACCGGACCATGAGCTGCTGCGGGTCGTCATCACGCGGGGCGGTTGCCGGCTGTTGCTGACAGAGCCCCTGTCGGATACTCCTGATCGGATTCGGCTTCAGTCGGTCACCTATTCCCCGACGAGGGTCCTGGACGGAGTCAAATCGCTGTCGTACGCCGGCAACATGCTGGCCAGTCGGCTGGCCCGTGAGCGTGGCGCCGACGAGGCGCTGCTTGTCACACCCCATGGTCGAGTGCTCGAGGCTCCAACCAGCTCGATCTTCTGGGTCAAGGAGGAAGACATCTTCACCCCGCCGCTGTCCGAGCACATCCTGGCGTCGATCACCCGGGCGCTGGTGATGGACTTGACGGCCGCCCAGGAGCAGCCGTGCACGCTCGAGGATCTGTTCGAGGCGGATGAGGCGTTCCTGACCTCCACCACGCGTGAGGTGCAGCCGGTCCTGACGATCGACGAGCACACCTTTACGGCCGACAGTCCGGTCACCGCGCGGGTCGCCCTGGAGGTCTCCGCGCGCATCCAGGCGGAGCTCGCAAGCGGTTGAAGATCCTGACGGTCATCGGCAACCGCCCGCAGTTCATCAAGGCGGCGGCCGTCACCCCGGCGCTGCGCGCCCAGCACGAGGAAGTGATGGTCCACACAGGGCAGCACTTCGATGACGAGCTGTCGGCGGTCTTCTTCGCGGAGCTCGGGCTGCCTTCCCCGGCACTCGAACTGGGAATCGCGCTGGGGTCGAACACCTCCCAGACGGCCCGGATGCTCAGTGCGCTGGAGCCGGTGCTGGCAGACGCCCGGCCTGATGCCGTGCTGGTCTACGGCGATACCAACTCGACCTTGGCGGGGGCGCTGGCTGGTGCGCAGGCCGGAGTGCCGGTTGCCCACGTCGAGGCCGGCATGCGCTCGTTCGACCGCTCCATGCCCGAGGAGCTCAACCGAGTGCTGGTCGACCACGCGAGCGCGCTGCTGCTTTGCTCGTCTGACACGGCGGCCGAGAATCTCCGTCGCGAGGGCGTGAGCGCCCCCGTCGACGTGGTCGGTGACGTGATGGTCGACGTGGCGATGGCCGTGCAGCCACGCGCTCGAGAGCGCCTTGACATGCTCCGGGGGCGTGGGCTCGAGCCACGCCGTTACGCGGTCGCTACCGCTCACCGGGCGGGCAACGTCGATGACCCGGCACGACTGGCGGCGCTGGTGGAGGTGCTGGTCGCGATCCCGATGCCGTTGCTGTTCCCCGTCCACCCTCGAACCCGGGACCGACTACAGACGGCGGGTCTGCTCGATCGGCTGGCGGACGCCGAAACCGTGATGGTGGCGCCGCCGCTCGGCTACGTAGAGTTGGCGGCCCTCGTCTGCAACGCGCGCGCCGTAATCACCGACTCGGGTGGATTACAGAAGGAGGCCTATCTCGCCGGCGTCCAGTGTCTGACGCTCAGACCGAGCACCGAATGGACGGAGACGACCGAGCGCGGCTGGAATGCGCTCGTGGACCTTGATCCGGCACGCGCCCTGGCGGCGCTGGCGCGACAGCCGTCGGTGGATCGGCCGCCTCTGTACGGCGATGGCCTGGCCGGGGAACGCGTCGTCGCCGCGCTTAGACTGACGCTCGATGACTGAGCCTGCGATCAGCGTCGGCGTCGTCGGGCTCGGCTATTGGGGGCCGAATTTGGCGCGGAACTTTGCGGCCATACCGGGATGCGAGCTCACGTGGTGCTGCGATTCCTCGCCAGAGGCTCGGAGTCGGATCGGGACGGCGATTCCCACGGTGCGCGTGGCCAGCGACATAGACGAACTGCTGCGCGATCCCGGGCTCGACGCGATCGCCATCGCGACGCCGGTGCCTTCTCACGCGGAGCTTGCGGTACGGGTGCTCGAGGCCGGAAAGCACTGCCTGGTGGAGAAGCCGCTGGCGCAGGCGCTCGCCGACGCGCAGCGGGTGGTGACGGCGGCCGAGGCGAGCGGTCGAACGCTGATGGTCGGGCATCTGCTCGAGTACCACCCCGGCGTCCAGCAACTCAGGTCACTGGCCGACTCCGGCGAGCTTGGGGACCGGATCTACTACATCTACGGCAATCGCCTCAACCTGGGCAAGCTCCGCTGGGACGAGAACGCGCTCTGGAGCCTCGGCGCCCACGACGTGTCGGTGGTGCTCTATCTGGCCGGCGAAGAGCCGATCGATGTGACCGCCCACGGTGAGTC
Organism: Actinomycetota bacterium; assembly: GCA_005883415.1. GTDB lineage: Bacteria > Actinomycetota > Thermoleophilia > Solirubrobacterales > Solirubrobacteraceae > Palsa-465. The sequence continues at coordinate 2,468 of VAWT01000169.1, forward strand.
GTACGTCCGTCCAGGCGTGGAGGATGTGGTCTTCTGCTTCATGCGCTTCCCGTCCGGGCTCTCGGCGCACCTGCATCTCTCGTGGCTCGACCCCCACAAAGAACGCCGCTTCACCGTCGTGGGCTCCCGTCGCATGGCGACCTTCGATGACATGGCGATCGAGAGCAAGCTGACGGTCTACGACAAGGGCTTCGACGAGGACTCACGCGGGTACGGCGAGTACATAACGCGTGCCGGCGGGAGCTGGAGCCCGAGAGTCCCGAACGTCGAGCCCCTGCGTGTCGAGTGCGAGCACTTCGTCGACTGCGTGCTTACCGGCCAGCGCCCCCGGTCGAACGGCGAGAGCGGGCTGAGGGTGGTTCGCGTGCTCGGACAGCTTCAGCGGTCGCTCGAGGCCTCGAGCCGTACCCCCACCGCGACTCAGCCGCGAGCCGGGGTCCGTGGCTGAGATCTCCCCAACGGCGCACGTCGAGCCTGACGCCCGGATGGCAGACGGCGTATTGGTCAAGGCGGGCGCTGTGATCCATGCCGGGGTGGAGGTCGGCGAGGGGTGCGTGATCGAGGAGGGTGCGGTTCTCGGAAAGCGACCCCGGCTCCGAGCGAGCTCGAGCGCCAAAGCGGCGGCACGCGGCGCCTCGCCCGCCCCGCTCATCCTCGAGCCCGGCGCCACCATCTGCTGCGGCGCGGTGGTTTATGTCGGGGCCCGGATCGGTGAAAACGTCATCGTCGGGGACCAGTCGCAGATCCGTGAGCGGGCTACCGTGGGGGCGGAAACCGTCGTCGGGCGCGGCTCGACGATCGACTTCGACGTGAATGTCGGGGAGCGGGTCGTGATTCAGACCGGCGCATACGTGACCGGCGGAACGGTGGTCGAGCATGACGTGTTCCTGGGCCCTGGGGTGATCACCACCAACGATGACTCGATGGGCCGCCACCCGCACGACGAGGGCCTGGTCGGCGCCGTGCTCCGCCGGGCGTGTCGCATCGGTGGCGGCGCCGTGCTCGTGCCGGGAGTCGAGATTGGCGAAGAGGCCTACGTCGCCGCCGGGGCCGTCGTGACCCGGGACGTGCCGCCGCGCGCCGTGGCCATGGGAGTGCCGGCCCGACTGGTGCGAGAGGTGGGCGAGGAGGACCTCATCGAACGGTGGCGGTGAGAGAATCCACCAGAGAACGGGCGCCGCTTGCCCGCCGATGACAGGAGGAGATCGCGATGGATACCTGGGACATCCTCTCACTGCCGATTGAGCCCCATCGTCCGCAGGTGCTCCGCTCCGACGAGGAGACGCGGGCGATCGCGATCGAGCTGCCTGGCGGCGAAGAGCTCCAGGAGCACCAGGTCCACGAGCGCGCCTACATGTTGGTCGCCGACGGCGAAATCGAGATAACGAAGGATGGTCGAGCCGTCCGGGGTGGACCAGGGTTCCTGTCGCATTTCGAACCGGCCGAGCGCCGCGAGGTGCGCGCGCTACGGGATTCGAGATTGGTGCTCGTCCTGGCTCCTTGGCCCGGCATCGGGCATCCGTCGCGTAAGGGGTAGGCCGCGCAAAGCTCGCATCCCCTGGACTCGACGAGACCTCGCGGTGGTCGCAGCCGAGCCTCACGGCGCGGATTGACAGACGGCGCGCTAGGGCTTCGCGAGCGGCTCGGGCGCCCCAGCTGATGCCGTAGCCGCAGGGCGTCCGATCACCGTGTCTTGGCTCGCATTGGTCCAGATCACCTGATCTGGCCCCGGCCCAACGCCGATCAGCGCAATCGGGACGCCGACGAACTCGGCCACGAACCTCAGGTACTCCCGAGCTGCGTCCGGGAGGTCAGACTCCGTGTGGCAGTCGCTCAGATCCTCGCTCCACCCCCGCATCTCCAGGTACTCGCCTCCGGCGTGGTGAAGGACCGTCTGGTGATAGGGGAAGTACTCGAACTCCGCGCCTTCGGCGCCCCTGTAGCGCGTGCATACCTGCAGGCGGTCGATGCCGGAGAGGACGTCGAGCTTGGTGATCGCCAGCGCGGTCATCGAGTTGATCCGCGCCGCGTAGCGAAGCGCCACGAGGGCGAGCCAGCCCACCCGACGGGGACGACCGGTCGTCGTTCCATATTCTCCGCCCCGCTCGCGCAGCATGTCCGAGAAGGCGCCGTCCACCTCGGTGGGGAACGGACCAGAGCCCACGCGGGTTCCGTACGCCTTCGTCACCCCCCAGATCTCATCGATGTCCCTCGGTCCCACCCCGGCGCCCACGCACGCCGCTCCGGCGACCGGGTTCGACGATGTCACGAACGGATACGTGCCGTGGTCGATGTCGAGGAGCGCTCCCTGTGCGCCCTCGAACACGACCAGGTGACCGGCATCCAGACGCTCGTGCACGATCCGCGTCGTGTCGGCGATGTAGGGCTCGAGCCGGTGCCCGTACGTCAGGTACTCCTCCGTCATCGTCTGCAGATCGAGCGCCGGATCCTTGGCGTAGGGACGCAGTGAGAGCCGCTTGGGCTCAAGCGCGACGATGATCTTCTGCTTGAGGATCTTCTCGTCGAGAAGGTCCTGGAGGCGGATTCCGAGCCGAGCCGCCTTGTCCGCGTAGCAGGGGCCGATCCCCCGCCTGGTTGTGCCGATCTGCTGCTTGCCGAGCTTTGCCTCACCAGCGTGGTCGAGCATCAGGTGGTAGGGCATGATCAGATGCGCGTTGGCGGAGATCCGCAGAGCGCTCGTGTCCACCCGCCGCCGACGCAACTCGTCAAGCTCGTCAGTGAGCACCCTGGGATCGACAACCACACCGTTGCCGATCACACACAGCTTGCCCCGGTGCAAGATGCCTGACGGGATCAGGTGAAGCTTCCACGTCTTGCCGTTGCGGACGATCGTGTGGCCGGCGTTGTTGCCCCCCTGGAAGCGCACGACAGCGTCCGCTCGGTCGGCGAGCAGATCGGTGATCTTTCCCTTGCCTTCGTCGCCCCACTGGGCACCGACGATCACGAGTCCGGGCATACGAAGGTGAGTGTAGGCGCCAGCCCTGCCGCCAAGCTCACGCTATGCGGGCACGGAAGCGAACCGGAGCCTCACGCCAGTCGGAGGTCCATCCGCCTGTCCTCTCCGAGCAACGGCACCTCGTCACACATCTCCGTCAGGCGTGAGACGGTGCGCTCGCTGATCTGCTCGCACAGGGCTTCCCGGTCCAGAATGTTGGTGGTGATCACCATCGAGCGCTGGTCCTCGTAGCGGGCGTTGACGATCGAGTAGAGCTCCTCCAGCACCCAGTCGGTCGTCCGCTCCGCTCCGACGTCATCGACATGCAGCAGGTCGACCGCCGTCAACCGATCGAGGAGGTCAACGTGGGACCGGTCGGAGCCGTGCGCCGTCTCCCGGATCTCGTTCAGCAGTCGCGGCAACGAGTAGATCGCGACCGACCGGCCAGAGCTCAACGCCGCCTTGGAGACGAGCATCGCGAGGGTCGTCTTTCCGGTGCCAACCGGGCCCATGAACCAGAGGCCGCGTCCGCTATCCAACTGCTCCTCGATGGTGTCCGCGTAGCGGTGCGTGGCGGTGACGACGTGAGGATCGATGTCGGTCACCGGAGGCCGGCCAAAGCTCACGTCGCGGTAGCGACGGGGGATCACGGCCGAGAGGCTCCGGGCTCTCGCCTGTGCCACCCGCTGGGCGCGGCAGCGGCAGTCGTAGGCCGTGTTGGAGGCCTCGTCGTATACGAACCCCGACCCGTCGCAGACATCGAACGGGCAGGACGGACTCATGCGGCGAACCGATCGCCCGCGTAGTTCATGAACTTCGGGTACTGCTTGTGGAAGGTGAGCACCACGTCGCCCACGGGGCCGTTGCGGTGCTTGGCGATGATGATGTCCGCCTCCCCCGGTCGCTCCGATTCCTCTCGGAGGTAGTACTCCTCGCGGTAGATGAACATCACGAGGTCAGAATCAGCCTCGATCTGGCCGGATTCCCTCAAGTCCGACAGGATCGGGCGCTTGTCTCCCCCCCGCTGCTCCACCGCGCGGCTGAGCTGGGAGATAGCGATCAGCGGCACGTCGAGCTCGCGGGCCAAGCTCTTCAGGCCGCGACTGATCTGGCTGACTTGCTCGACGCGGTTCTCCACTCGGCCCTCGGGACGCATGAGCTGGAGGTAGTCGACGATGATCAGGCCTAGGCCATCGGGGAGCTGATGGTGCAGTCGCCGCGTTTTGGCCCGCACGTCCAGCACGCTCGTGTCGCTTGAGTCGTCGATGTAGAGAGGGGCCTGCGAGAGCCGGCGGCAGCCCTCGAGGACCTTCGGCCACTTGTGCTCTGCGACCTTGCCGCGCCGGAGGTCCTCGCCATTGATCTTGGCTTGGGAGGCGACGAAGCGCTGCGCCAGCTCCGACTCCGACATCTCGAGGGAGAACAGGACGACGGGATAGGGGCGATGCTCGGCACGGCCGACCCCGAGGGCCGCGTTCTCGGCAATGTTCGCGACAAGGGCCGACTTACCCATCGAGGGCCGGGCGGCGATCACGATCAGGTTCCCGGGCTGGAAGCCACCGGTTCGGTCGTCGACGTCCTTGAATCCCGACGGCGTCCCGGTGAGGGGCGACTTGGCAACCGAGAGGCGGTGGAGCCTGTCGGTCTCCTCCTCCAGGATGTCTGCAATCGAGCGAAGCTTCTTCTGCCGGTCATCGTGGGCCACCTCCAGGACGGCGCGCTCCGCCCGCTCGATTAGGTCCCGCGCCGGGGCCTCCCGCGCGAACACGCTGGCCTGGATTTCGTACGCGCTCGTGAGCAGGGCACGCATCTGTGCGTTCTCTCTGACGATCCGTCCGTACTCGCGCGCGTGAGCGGCGGCCGGGACCCAGCCGGCCAGTTCGTCGATTGCCGTGGCACCGCCGACCTCCTCGAGCTTCCCGTGCTGGCGGAGCGTCTCGGCGACGGTGAGATGATCGATCTTCCGGTCAGTCTCGAACAGCGCTTTCATCGCCGCGAACACCGCTCCGTGCTGGTCGCGATAGAAGTGCTCGGGTCGAAGTTGCTCCTCGACCAGCAGCGCATTGAGGTGGCGATCGTCGAGCAGGACAGCGCCGAGCGCCGACCTCTCGGCCTCGAGGTTATGAGGGGGGACCGATGTCTGCTCGATGGTGGTCATGGGCGAGGGCGAGCGGTGGTCAGGACCGAACGGCGAGGTTAGAGGCGAGACAGGCGTCAGCGCCGAGCTCGTTCCCGCAAGCAGCGAGGACTTCGTCAGACCGGCCGGACGACCGTCGTCAGGGCGCCAAGCAGCGTCAGCCAGATCAGAGCGGGAGGAGCGCTCTTACGCGGCGACGACCATCGTCTTGATGGTGGCGGTCACCTCGTCGGCGACCTCGACGACGACCATGTACGTACCGGTGTGGCGGATTGGCTCCTCGAGATGGACCTTGCGCCGGTCGACGCGGATCCCGCGCGCATCCCGGATGGCGTCGGCGATGTCCTGGGGGGTCACCGATCCGAACAGGCGCCCGTCGTCTCCTGCCTGCTGAGGAATCGTGAGCACGGTCCGGCTGAGAAGCGAGGCGCTCTCGCTCGCGCGCTCCTGCGCATCTCGCTGTGCCTGCTCGGCTCGCTCGCGCCGCTGTGACGCAGCCCGGATGGATGCCGCGGTGGCGGTCTCGGCAAGCTTCCGAGGCAGCAGGAAGTTGCGGAGGTAGCCCGGCGCGACGTCTATGACATCGCCTCGCTCGCCGAGCGACTCCACGTCCTGAAGCAGGATCGCTTGGGCCACCGCCACTTGCCTCAGCGCTCGGAACGCGACCCGCGCTCGCCGGGCTCGGCGACGTAGGGCAACAGGGCCAGTTCCCGTGCGCGTTTGACCGCTCGTGCGATCTGGTTCTGGTGACGGCGGCATGCGCCAGTGATCCGGCGCGAGCGGATCTTGCCCCGCTCGGAGACGAACCGACGCAGCATCGAGATGTCCTTGTAGTCGACCTGGGCGATCTTCTCGCGGCAGTATGGGCAGGGCTTGCGCCGGGTCGATCCCGTCAGGCCCTTTCTGTCGCGCCGGCGAACCGGCCGTCTACGTTGCTTTGCCACTTGGGTGCCTCTGACTCTGTCGCGTGTGCCTCAGAACGGTATGTCGTCCTCCGCCGTTCCCGCGGCCGTTGGCGCCGTTTCGAAGTCGCCGGTGTCGATCGGAACGTCGCTCTCCGCGGCTTGGACGTTGCTGGAGAACCCGTTCCCGTTCCCGCCGCCGGGATCCTCACGTCCGCCGGCGAGGAACTGAACAGTGTCAGCGATGATATCGACCGACTCCCGCTTCTGTCCCTCGCGCTCCCAAGTGCTCCATTCGAGCCGACCGTCGATCGCGACTGGCCGACCCTTCTTGAGGTACTGGTGGCAGTTTTCTGCCTGCTTGCCGAACACGGTCACGCGGAAGAAGTTGGCCTTGTCTTCCCATTCCCCAGCGGCGTTCTTACGTCGCCCGTTTACAGCGATACCCAGCTTGCAGACCTGCAGCCCGCTCCCGGTCGCGCTGAGCTCGGGATCTCTCGTGAGATTGCCGGTCAAGATGACTCGATTGATGTTCATCTGACGCTCCTTCCAGATCGATTGAAACCCTCCGGCGAGTCTAGGCGCGGCACAGGCGGCAACCCAGGGATCACCACGCAAAGTGGCAAAAACGACGCTGGGCCGAGCCGAAGTCGTTGCACGGCGTGACATCGTCGTTGCACTCTTACCGTAGAGCGCGGCGGTGGCCGGATGGGGCGGCCGGGGGTATCGCCACGGAGTGGCTTGCTACTCGGTGGGCTCGGCTTCGGAGGGGGCCTCGGCGTCGGCCTCGGGCGCGGGAGCGGCCTCAGCCTCGGGGGCAGCGGACGGCTCGGAAGGCGGCGAATCTGGCTGCGGCGCGCTGGCCGGTGCCGGCTCGGGTCGGGACGGTGCGGGCGCGGCGGCCGGCTCTGGCCTTGGCGGTCCTGGTGTGCCGGGCAGCACCTTGATGATTCGGAAACGCAGGACGCCGTCGGTGATCCCGAGGCTGTGGCCAAGCGAATCGAGCAGCGCTGGCGGCCCGGTGAACTGGAGGAGGTGATATTCCGCGTCGCCCTGATGCGCGATGCGGTAGGCAAGTGGCCGTGTGCCCCAGTCGTTGTCGTGCGCGATCGATCCCCCGCCTGAAGAGATCGCCTGCCTGACGTCGTCGATGATCTTCGCTCGCCGCTCCTCCTCTGCGTCGTTGGAGAGCAGCAGCATCAGGTCATAGAGACGAGCTTCTGTAGGCATTCGGAACGTACCCGGGCAGGCCATCGCGGTGATGCCGCTTGGGCGGCGGACGACTATAGCGACTGATCTGCAGCTGCCCAGCTCGCGATGTTGCTGCAGACTACGGACGGATGGCGATCAAAGCCGAGCTTCCCATCCTCCAGTTCGACAGTCCGGCGGACTGGGCAGGATGGCTCGAGCGCCACCACCAAAGCGGTCAGGGGGCGTGGCTCAAGCTCGCCAAGAAAGCCTCGGGCATCACCACCGTCACGCACACCGAAGCCCTCGAGGAGGCCCTCTGCTACGGCTGGATCGACGGTCAGTCCGCCCGGTTCGACGAGACCTTCTACCTGATTCGTTTCACCCCGCGCAGACCGCGCAGTAAGTGGTCCCAGATAAACCGCCAGAAGGTCGAGCGCCTAATCAACCAAGGGCGGATGAAGCCCGCAGGCCTCGCGCAGGTACAGGCGGCCACGGAGGATGGTCGGTGGGAGGCCGCCTACCCCCCTGCGAGCACCGCCGCCGTCCCCGAGGATCTACAGCGGGCGCTAGAGGCGAGCCCCGAGGCGAGGGCCTTCTTCGAGACGCTCAAAGGGGCCAACCGCTACGCGATCATCTACCGCATACACGACGCGAAGCGCGCCGAGACGCGGGCGCGCCGGATCGCGGAGTACGTAGCGATGTTGGCGGAGCATCGGACGCTGTACTAGCCGCGACGCCCGCGCCCGACGGTCCGTCACGTCCTCCGGGCACCCCACCCGGAGCGCTCACGCTCCCGCTCCCGGATGTCGGACATCTGCTCATCGACCCAGTCGCCCGGATCGCGGGCCGTGACGATGGCTTTGAGCCCCTCGAGCCGTTGCCGGCGCTCGGACAGTTCCATCGTCAGCGCCGCATGGATGGAGTCAGCAAGCTCCTGGATGTCGAATGGGTTCACCGACAACGCGCAGTCGCCCAGTTCCTCGTGGGCACCGGTGTTCTCGCTGAGAATCGAGACGCCCGCCCGTTCGTTGACCATCGGGCCCTCCTTAGCGACCAGGTTCATGCCGTCGAACATGGCGTTGACGATCAGGACGTCGTAGTGCTTGTAGGCGGCGACGGCTTCCTCGAGATCGTCGCGAAGCTTGAGCTGGATCGGCATCCAGTCAGGAGATCCGTGGCGGTGGTTGACGACGGCTACGACGGCCTCGATCCGCTCGAGGTACTCGGCATACTCGGGGACGTCCGTACGCGACGGCATCAGTTGGGCGATGAACGTGACCCTCTCTCGGAACTCCGGGTGCTGTTCCAGGAAGACGTCAAAGGCGCTGAAACCACGCAGCACGTTCTTACTCAAGTCGGCACGGTCGACCCGCAGGATCAGGTGATCGCGGCGGCGGCGAAGCAGCTCCTGCTCGAACTCCCGCACCCTGGGCCGCCGGGAGACGGATAGGACAGCGCCTGAGTCGATCGGCAGGGGGTAAGCCCGCACCCACACATCGTGATCCTCGCAGCGCACGATGCCGCGATCGAAGTCGACCTCGTAGCTGAATAGATCGGCACAGCACTGCAGGAAGTTGCGCCGGTAGGAACGGGTGTGGAAGCCAATGATGTCGTTGGCCAGGATCCCGTGGTAGACCTCCTCCCGCAGCATCGTCGGCAGCACCCTCCAAGAGTCAGACTGGCTCCAGGGGATGTGGACGAAGTGATGGAGCACGACGTCCGGCCGCTCCCGCCGGACCAGCGCGGGGAGCGTGTATAGGTGGTAGTCGTGGACCATCACGACCGGATTGGACACGCCGTCGATCTCCTCCAGGACCGCCCGCGCCAAGTCCTCGTTGACGACGTTGTAGCCGAACTCGAAGGCCTCCGTTTCGTTGCGGCGGATGTCCGGGGCGTTGGAGAGGTCCCAGAGGTAATGCTGGGTGAACCACAGCATTGGGTTGGCGATGATGTTGTAGAAGCGGTCGTAAGCCTCCGGGCTGGATGCGACCAGCTTGACGTTGTATTCGTGCCCGTCGTCGGTCGAGACGGGGAACGGCCGCCCCTCGTGTCGCTCGGCCACCATCACGTCCTCGTCCGTCATCGCCGAAGCGACCCATGTGACGTCGCGATGGGTCGCCAATCCGATCAACGCGGTCACCAAGCCACCCGTCCCACGGTGGACCTCGTCCCCGGGGCCGAACGTCACTGGGCCGCGATTGGACACCAGTACCAAGGGGTGATCCGGTGAGGAGGAATTCATCGAGACAAACGTAGCGGTAGGAGGCTGACGGCGCGATCGGTCGTGGTTCGCCGGGCGCCTAGGAGCGCCCTATACCTCCAGCCGCTCGAACAGCTCCAGCCAGTCTCGCAACAGTCGCGGGGTCAGAAAGCGCTGGCGTACGGCCTCTTTTCCGGCTCGGCCCAGCTGCTTGCCCAGGGCAGGATCCGCGAGGATCTCCAGCGCGCGCTGGGCGCAGTCCTCGACTCCGGAGACCAGAAACCCGGATTGTCCGTCGGTGATCTGAAGCGGGATGCCGCCGACGTCGCCAGCAACCATTGGCCGCGCCTTCCAGATCGCCTCCGTCACGGTCAGGCCAAAGCCTTCCCGCGTCGACTTCTGGATCACGACGTCGGAGTGGGACTGGAATGCGTTGACTTCGATCGCGCCGACGTTGTTGAGGTTGTTGAGGAGGTGGATGTCAGGGTCGCCATCGGCGTGCGCCACCGTGGCGTTGAAGTAGTCCCAGCCCTCGGGATCATCGGTGGCCATCGAGCCCACCAGCGCGAGCTGCACGTCCGGCATCTGATCCTTGACGATCCGGTAGGCGTCGATCACCCCCAGCGGATCCTTCCAGGGATCGAACCGCGAGACCTGGCACATCAGTGGGCGGTCGACGTCGATCCCGAACTGCTGGCAGATGTAGACGGCGTCCTCGGGCGAGAAGGCCATGTTCTTGGGGGCGAGGGGATCGATCGCCGGCGGCACCGTATGCGAGCGGCCATCCATGCCGCTTGGCACGTACTCATCGAGGTGGAACACGACCGCCTCGTACGGCTCCAGGTAGGGCACCAGGCGCTCGAGCGTGAACGGGTTTGGGGTCGAGAGGTCGATGTGGCACCTCCAGACCCAGCGCCGTGCGTTTTGGGGAACCATCGAACGGATCGCGGCCGGCTGGGGATCGTGGATGATGCACACGTCCCAATCCTCGGAGAGCTGGGAGGCGTTGATCTCGTTGTAACGGACCCACGTCTGCCACTGCTCCTCGCTCAGGTCCTGGGGGCTGCCCTGCAGTGCGTTGTGCATCACCTTGGTGGCGTTGAAGAACTCCTCCCGTCCGTAGATCACGTGCCACTCGCACTGAAGGCCAACATCCACCATCAGTGGCACGAGCGTGTTCAAGATCTCCGAGACCCCGCCTCCGAACGCGGTAGCCGACACGTGCAGGATCCGCTTGCCCTCCAGGCGGCTGGCCCGCTCGCGGATCTCGTCGATCATCTTGCGGCCGGCGATGCTCTGGTAGTCCGCTAGGTGCTTCTGGGCTACGCCGACGGGCTGGAGCATGTGGTCCTAGGTGGGCAAGCGAGCATCTGGCCGGACGATATCGCTCGCGATGTCGGTGGCAGCAGGCCCCGGGCGCGCGGTGGGCCTCAGGGCGGCAGCTCGAGCGTAAAAACGGTCTGACCCGGCGACGACTGGGCCGATAGCCGACCCGACATGCGCTCCGCTAGTTCTGAGGCAATGGCCAGCCCGAGGCCCGACCCCTGCGCATCGTCGGCGGTGTAGAACGGCTCGAAGATACGACTCATCGCGCTCGGATCGATGCCCTCGCCGTCGTCCCGGACAGCGACCCTCACCTGCCCGTCCGAGCGGCCGGCCGTGACCACGATCTGGGTTCCCGGCGGTGTGTGGGTCAGCGCGTTGTCGAGCAGGATGCGCATGATCTGAGCGACACGAACGGGGTCGCACTGCGCCTCGATTGTCCTCGCCGCGAGCCTCAGCTCCAGATGCGAGTCGTGGTGCGCCAGCGACGGTTCGAACTCCCCGGAGACGGATCGCGCCAGCTCGCCGAGATCGACCTGCTCTTCCCGCAGCTCCAGCGAGCCGGCCTCGAGTCGAGACAAGTCCAGCAGGTCAACCGAGAGCTTTCGCAGCCGCTCGACCTGGTCGCGGACCTGGTCCAGGAAGCGGCGCCTGGTCTCTGGGTCGAGCTCTTCGTCCTCGAGCAGCTCGACAAATCCACCCAGGGAGAAGATGGGCGTTCGCAGCTCGTGGGAGGCGGTGGCGATGAACTTCTCACGCGCCGACTCCAGCTGAGCCAACTGGCGCTGCATATCGTTGAATGCGACTGCCAGCTGCCCCAGCTCGTCGCTGGAGTCGACGTGGATGGGCCGGCCAAAGTCCCCAGCGGCGACCTGCTTGGCGGCAAGCTCGAGTCGCTTAACGCGCCAAGTCAGCCAGCGCGCGACCAGGTAGCCGCCGACCAGCGCCAGCAGCAGTGCGATCCCACCGGCGAAGCGGAAATGTCATCGCCTCATCGGTGCCGGGATTTGAGTCCACAACGGGTGTCGAGAGCTGTGGCTGACCGTTCGCGGTGTTCACGTCCAGCAGCGAGACCCGAGCGCCGGACTTGAGCGCCGCCGTGTCGACCTGGCGCTCAACCGTCGCCCGGGGGACGTCCGTTCCGACGGCGATGCTGTGCGAGTAGGTGCTGGCGGTGGCCGCCAGCACCTTCAGCTTTTCGTCTAGCAGTCTGTTCCGGAGCCCCGGCGCCACGTACAGATATAGCGCGGCGATCGCGACGAACGTGACCGCGAAGAAGACGAGCGCCAGGCGATTACGCAGCGAGCGCAGCATCGGTTTCGGGCCTAGGGCTCGGTGTCCCGGAAGCGGTAGCCAACCCCGCGGACAGTCAACAGATAGTCGGGCTCCTTGGGGTCGCGCTCGATCTTCTCCCGCAGGTGCCGGATGTGGACGTCGATCGTTCTTGGATCGCGGTATGCAGAATCGCCCCAGATGCGCGTCAGCAGCATGTCCCGGGTGAACACGCGCCCGGGATTGCGCGCCAGCGCGGAGAGGATCTCGAACTCGACGTAGGTGAGCTGAGCGTCGATGCCCCGCACGCGGACCGTCCGCTTGGGGAAGTCGATCCGCAGCTGGAGCACTTCGAGTGGCGCCTCATCCGGTGCCGTTTCCGCCGGTCTTGTCATCTCCGCCCGCCGCAGTGCCGCCTTGATCCGGCTCGAGAACTCCCGCAGCGAGAACGGCTTGGTGATGTAGTCGTCTGCCCCCAGCTCGAGCCCCACCACTTTGTCGATCTCCTCGGACTTGGCGGTGAGCATGATGATCGGCACCGAGCTCCGGGTGCGGAGGCGCCGACAGACCTCGAGCCCGTCGATCTTCGGCAGCATCAGGTCCAGCACGACGAGGTCGAACGCCTCCTCGTCGAACCGCTCGAGCGCTTGGCGGCCATCGGTGGCCTGGACAACGTGGTAGCCCTCCTTGCGCAACGGATACGAAAGCAGCGTCTGGATCGACTGCTCATCGTCCACGAGCAGGATGCGCGCTGAGTGGTCTTCCATCAATTTCTCTCCTATTAGCAGCAAAGAGTACGGGGTGACTGCCTGGAGTCCCCGTCCGGGGTTAACCTTCCCCGGCCATGCTCGATCCGCGGATCTACCGCACGGGCTTGGTCGCGGTGGTGCTGGCCGTGATCGTGTTCGCGTTCTCGTTCCGGGACCAACAAGGGTCGCTGGGAGCAACCCTTGCGCCGGATGCGTTCAATGGTCAGAACGCCTTTAGAGACGCGACCAACCTGGCCCAGCATTACCCCCACCGCCAGGCGGGTTCGGCGAGCGACGATGCGATCGCCGCCGAGATCACGCAGCGGCTTCATGCCAACGACTTCAGCGTCTCCAACCAGGCGTTCCAAGCCCCCACTCCCAGCGGTACCAGAACGCTGCGGAACGTGATCGGGGTTCGATCGGGGTCCTCCAGCGGGAGCATCGTCGTCATCGCCCACCGTGACGCGACTGGTTCCCCGGCGAAGCTCGAGGAGTCGGGAACGGGCGTACTTCTCGACCTGGCGCGGGTGCTTTCGGGCGAGACGCTCAACCACACGATCGTGTTGGCCTCGACGAGCGGATCGACTGGAGCCGCCGGAGCCACGAACACCGTCGCCGGCGCGCTGTCGACTCAGGCCAGCCTGCCTGCGGGTGGTAGCAGCCTGATGGGGCAGTTCGCGCATCTGGCTTTTCCGTTCACCGTCTCCGAGCAGGGGCCATTCAACGCGCGGGGCATCCCAGCCGTACTCCTTTCGGCCTCCGGAGAGCGGACCCCCGCGGCCAACGCGCCGCTGAGCCTGGCCCAGATCGGTCAGTTCGGCAGGACGGCGCAGGAGGTGATCAGCGCGCTGGATGGCGGCGGTCCGGTGCCGGCTCCATCCGCGTATCTGGTGATGGGCGGTAACGTCGTGCCCGCCTGGGCGGTCCGCCTGCTGGTCCTCGGGCTCATCCTTCCCGTGCTAGGGGCGACGATCGATGCTTTTGCCCGGGCACGGCGCCGAGGACATCCCGTTGGTCCTTGGGCGGCGCGCGTGCTGGCGGCCGGGGTGCCGCTCGCACTTGGCGTCGCAATCGTGCTGTTCGCAAAGGCCGTCGGTCTGCTCCAGGTCGCGCCGCCCGCGGCAGCCGCCGCTGGGGCAGTGCCGCTGCACACGTCCGGCACGGCGCTCCTCGTCGCGATCGCGGGTGTCATCGCGATCGCGTTCTGGTTGCTGAGGCGCACGGGCGTGCTGGTCAAGGCCAGCGGGGATCCCGGAGCCGCTGCTGCGCTTCTGATCGTGATGTGCGCCCTGGCACTCGCGATCTGGGTAACGAACCCGTTCGCGGCGGCCCTGCTCGTACCGGCGCTGCACCTCTGGATGTGGGTGCTGATGCCCCAGACCCGGATGCACCCCGCGCTCAGGGGCACTCTGTTCGTGGCGGGGCTGGCGCCGCCGCTGCTGCTGCTGGCCTACTTCATGATCACGCTGGGCTACAACCCGATCACGTTCGCCTGGAGCGGGGCGATGATGATTGCCAGCGGCCAGATCAGCCCGCTGGTCGCGCTCGAATGGTGCGCGGCAGCCGCGTGCGCGCTGTGGGGGGTCGCGATCGCGGCCTGGAGTGCACGCCAGGAGCATCCGCAAGAGGTGCCGGTCACCGTTCGCGGTCCGGTCACGTACGCCGGTCCTGGTTCCCTGGGAGGGACCAAATCGGCACTCCGCCGCTGACCTCCGCGGGACGACGTCAGGCGCCGCTGGCGGCCGCTCGAATGCGGCGGTAGTTGCGGTGGGAAGGGCTAGGCTTTCACCCGTGCGCCGACTGGTCCGGGACTTCTCGTTGGTGCTGATGATCTCGGGTGCCCTGCTGCTCGCCGACGCCGCGGTCACGCTGCTCTGGCAGGAGCCGCTGACGGCCGTGATCGCGTTGATCAAGCGCGACGGCGTCGACAAGCGCTTCCTCTCCTACTGCAGGGCGCCGCTATCGGGACTCGAACTCAGGGGGCTTCAGGCACTGAAGACCGAGCAGCAGCGGATCGCGTACCTGGCGCGGCAGGAGCGCAAAGAAGTCAAGACCGGCCAGGCGATCGGAGTCCTCCAGATGCCGAGGTTGGGGGCGACCTACACCGTGGTCCAGGGGACCGATGACGCGAGCCTGCAGAAGGGCCCCGGCCATTACCCGGAAACGCCGTTCCCGGGGTTGGGCGACACCGTGGCGATCGCCGGCCACAGGACGACGTATCTGGCGCCGTTTCGCAACATCAACCAGCTCCGCCCCGGCGACCGGATCGTGCTGACGCTGCGCTACGCCCAGTTCACCTACAAGGTCCAGTACGACAGGGTCGTCCAGCCGACCGCCTGGTGGGTCACGCACAACGTCGGCTACGAGCGCTTGGTGCTGTCGGCCTGCAATCCCCTGTACAGCGCTGCGCAGCGGATCGTGACGTTCGCCCGGGTTCAGTCCGTGCTGCCGCTGGGGCCATCGGCCGTCCGAGGGCACACCGCGTGCTGACCGCTATCAGCTGGCTGTCCTGACGAGCAACAAATCAGTCAAGCCTGGACTTCCCCGAGCCGATAGAGGGGTCAAACCTCAAGATAGGGGAGTCAAGGATGGTCGAGGACCAGGACACCAAACTGTCTGTGCTGAGAGAACGGGTCGCCCGAGGCGAATACGAGGTCGATTCCCAAGCGGTCGCCGAGGCGATCGTCCACCGCGTATGGGAGGTGGCACTGTCCCGGTCTCCGCTAAAGGCGGTGTTCATAGCCGGAGAGGCCGCCGGGCTCGTCTCCGAAAATGACCCCGACCGGGCCGTCTAGCACCTGCCCAATCCACGCCAGCCCCACACCGCTGCGCCAGCCAGAGGCTGCGGCCTCGACGGAAGCACGGGCGCTGGGCGGCACACAGGCGCAGAGCTCGTAGTCCTCGCCGGCCGTCGCCGCCAGCGTGCCGGCGTTCATCCCGAGCTGCGACGCCACCTCCTTCACGGCGTCGGGGACGGGCAGCGCCGCCAGCTGGAGCTCCAGCCTCGCTCCGCTTCGCCGCGCTAGGTGTCCGGCGTCGGTGGCCAGCCCGTCCGAGAGGTCGATCATCGCTCGGGCGCCGAGCGCGGCAAGCGAACGTCCCTCCTCCAGCCGCGGGGTCGGACGGACGTAGCGCGCCCGCACCGACCGGCAGTCCTCCGGATCGTCAAGCTGGGCGCGTCCATCGACCAGCGCAAGGCCCGCGCCGGCCTCGCCCAGCTTTCCTGTCACGCACACCAGGTCTCCAGGCCTCGCGCCGTCGCGCCCGACGAGAGCGCCGGGGTCGGACGCCCAACCGACTACGGTGACCGCAACGGTCAGAGCGCTGGCGCGCGTGACATCCCCTCCCGCGATCGCCGCCCCACAACGCGACGCA
>VAWT01000095.1 GCA_005883415.1 Actinomycetota bacterium
GACGGAGCGGCTGCGCCGGTGTGCGCGGTGGCCGTTACCGCCGACGTGGTGGCGCTGCTCGCGGTGCCGGCGGAAGTGGCCGACCCCGTCGAGGCGGAGGCGGGACCTACCTGCGCCGGCGCTGAGCTCGTGCTGCTCAACTCCGGGCCCTTCGGAGCCGTCTCCTCGGAACCGGGCGCCGGCTGAACCGGCCCGCCGGCCGTCGTGGTCGTCGTGGCCCCAGGTGAACCGGCAGGTGTGGCCAACGAGCTACCCGGGGTGGAGCCACCGCCGGCCTCCGGAGCGCTGGTGGTCTTCGGCGCTGTCTGAACGCTGTCGGCGGTCGGCGCGCTCTGCGGGGCTTCTGTGCTCGCCGGTGCGGGAGCCGCCGGAGTCGCAACTCCGCTATCAACCGCACCGGGGGCGCTGGAGGCAACCGCTGGTGCCGGGCTCTCGGCCGACGCCACGGGCGCCGGCGCGTCAGCTTTGGCCACGCTTGGCGCGACCGGTGCAGCCGCCGGCGGGGTGCTCGAGACGACGGCCGGCGCGCTGCTCGTGACAGCAGGGGCCCCGACACTGGCCCCGCCGCTCCCTCCGCCTGTCCCACTGTAGTTGGGCAGATAGCTTCTCCTGGCGAGGGCTGTGTTGGCCCGCCTCCGAGTCGTCCTCGCGAGCAGCCTCCCGCTCGAACCCCATGCGCGGCCGGTGGCATGCTGCCTGAGCATGCTGTTGATCAGCGACAGCATCCGCCCGCCGGACCCACCCACGGGCGGATAGAAGCCGACCTCGAGGTGCGGACCGGTGGAGATGCCGACGATCCCATACCCGATGATCGTGATCTGCTGGCCGGCGTGGACGTGCTGTCCCACATGTACCAGGTCGGGCCCCGCGTGGCCGTAGTAGATCTCCATGCCCTTGAGCGGCCCGTCGGTGATCTTCAAGATGGGCGCGTTCGGGCCGAATCCGCTGATGCCCTCGCCGATGATCACTCCGTCGCCCATCGCATACTCGGGCGTCCCGCCAGGTGCGGCATAGTCGACGCCCGCGTCGACGAAGCCGCCCGTCAGGTACTGACGCGGCAGCGGCAACGCGACTCCGTTTGTCAACACGTAGGTAGAGGATTGCTGCGGGGGGCTGGCCGGTGCGACGACGCTGACCTGCGGTGCACCATGGCTGCTCCCGCTGTTGGCATTTGACGGCCCACTGGCGGTGCTCGGCGGCGTTGGCCCGCTGTCGCTGGACGGCGTCGTTGGCCCGCTGTCGCTCGGCGGCGTCCCCTCGCTCGAAGGGCCGGCGGCGCTGGGCGAGCCGGCGGTGTCAGTGGGTCCGCTTGCGGCATCGTTGGCCGGGCCGCCGACGTGCCGGCTCTGCATCGACCGGACCGTTGCTGACCTGTGGTGGGTGCCCCGTGTAGCCGGTGCGCGGCTGGCGTGCGACACGTTGGCGCCGGCACGTGGGCTATTGCCATTGGTTGCGCTCGACGGAGCCGAAGCATTGCTGCCCGGAGCCCCGGCGCCCGTCCCGCCAAAGACCAGCACGGGCGCCTTGAACAGGACCGCCCAGGAACGCGCGTCGACTGTTCCAGAGGCTGGCATGCCCTCACGTCGCTGGAACTCAACCACTGCACCTCGTGTCTGGGGCCCGAAGATCCCGTCAACCGCGATATGGGTCAGCGGCAGGACCTCGTTCAGCCGCGTCTGGAGTGCCGTGACCAGCGCGCCCTGGCTGCCCTGCTCCAGTAGTACTCGTTGCGCTGCGGCGCTGAGCGTCGCGCTGTTGCCGTCAACGGCTCCAGCCGCAGAAGGGCTCGAGCCGGACACCTCTGCCGCAGCGAGCGTTTGGGGAATCACCGGAACGGCGGCGAGCGCCGCCGTCGTTGCCAGCGAGGCGCTCTTCCGTCGGCGTCGGGACTTCCGCCCCACTTCCGCGAGCCGGCGACGTTGACGTGAGCGATACAGCGACTTCTCCCAGAGCTCAGCGGCGGCAAGGTCTCGCTCTGGGGCGGCGAGATCTTGGAGTACGTCGAAGCGCACACCAGACAAAGTGGTGCTCCTTTCGGTTTTGCCTCCGGGGTTAGCTGACGGGCTCGCGTGACCGACTCACGCTACGCCGCACTCAGGCGACGACTCGCCCCAGCGGACTACAGCCGCAATGGGTCCCCCGGTCTTCTCCCGCGCACGGGTAGAAGACTCGGCGTTGTACAAATTCGCGAGCAGATTACTGATTTGCAGGGAAAAGTGCGTCACGCTCGAAAGTGGGTTCGATCTCTGGCCGCGAATTCCTCTGAAGACTCAGATGCCGGTGGCGCACCGGGCCCATTGTCCATGGCCCCGGCGGACCTCGAAAGAGGGAGCCGAGCTGCCCATGAGGCGAGGCGCGGGCTCCTCACGAAAGAGGGCCCGGCTCCTCCGAGCCGGGCCCTCCGCAAGCACTCGCCTGTTAGAGACGATTACACCACTCCGGCAGGAGATCGGTCCCCAATATGGGGACTTATCTCCCAGTAGCCAGAGCTGGCTTACATCATCCCGCCCATGTCCGGCATGCCGCCGCCACCGGCGCCGGCGGGCTCCTTCTCCGGCATCTCGGCAACGATCGCCTCGGTGGTGAGGATGTTCTTGGCGATCGAGGCCGCGTTCTGAAGCGCGGAGCGCGTCACCATCGCCGGGTCGATGATCCCGGCCTGGACGAGATCTACGACCTCGCCGCTCTCCGCGTTCAGGCCCTGGCCCTTCTTGGCGCCGCGGACCTCGTTGACGACCACCGACCCCTCGAGGCCGGCGTTCTCAGCCAGCTGCCGCAACGGCTCCTCGAGCGCGCGGCGGACGATCTTGGCGCCCGTCGCGTCGTCGGGATCCGCGGAGGCCTCGACCTTGATCGCGTCCTGAGCGGCCAGTAGAGCCACGCCGCCGCCCGGAACGATGCCCTCCTCGAGCGCCGCGCGGGTGGCCTGAAGCGCGTCCTCGACGCGGTGCTTCTTCTCCTTCATCTCGGTCTCGGTCGCCGCGCCTACCTTCACGACAGCGACGCCACCGGACAGCTTCGCGAGGCGCTCCTGGAGCTTCTCGCGGTCGAAGTCGGAGTCGGTGTTCTCGATCTCCGTCTTGATCTGGTTGATGCGGCCCTTGATGGCATCCGACTCGCCGTTGCCGTCCACGATCGTTGTCGTGTCCTTGGCGATGACCACGCGGCGGGCGCGACCAAGCTGCGAGAGCTGCGTGTTCTCGAGCTTGAGGCCCATCTCCTCCGTGATCACCTCGCCGCCGGTGAGGGTCGCGATGTCCTCGAGCATCCGCTTACGGCGATCGCCGAAGCCCGGCGCCTTGACGGCCACGCCGGTGAACGTCCCGCGGAGCTTGTTGACCACGAGCGTCGCGAGCGACTCGCCCTCGACGTCCTCGGCGATGATCAGCAGCGGCTTGCCGGACTGGATCACCTGCTCGAGCACCGGCAGCACGTCACGAACCGAGCCGATCTTCTGATTGGCGATCAGGATGTACGGGTCCTCGAGGGTCGCCTCCATGCGGTCCTGGTCGGTGACCATGTAGGGAGAGATGTAGCCCTTGTCGAACTGCATGCCCTCGGTGAACTCGAGGTCCATGCCGAACGTCTGGCCCTCCTCGACGTTGACCACGCCGTCCTTGCCGACCTTGTCGATCGCGTCGGCGATCACGTCGCCGATCTCGTCGTCGGCGGCAGAGATCGAAGCCACGCGGGCGATCTGATCCTTGCCGGTGATCTCGGTCGACTGAGACTCGATGTTCGAGACGACGTCATCGACCGCCCGCTCGATGCCTCGCTTGAGCGCCATCGGATTGGCGCCGGCCGCGACGTTCTTCAGTCCCTCGCGAACGATCGACTGCGCCAGCACGGTTGCGGTCGTCGTACCGTCCCCGGCGACGTCGTTGGTGGCGGTCGCCACTTCACGGACGAGCTGGGCGCCCTGATTCTGGAATACGTCCTCGACCTCGATCTCACGGGCGATGGTGACGCCGTCATTGGTGATCGTGGGCGCCCCGAACTTCTTGTCGAGCACTACGTACCGGCCCTTCGGGCCGAGGGTTACCTTGACCGCGTTAGCGACCGCGTCGACGCCCTGCTCGAGCGCCTTGCGGGCATCCGCGTCGTACTTCAGTTCCTTGTGTGCCATATCTCTGGTTCTCCTATGCGGTTCTACTGGACCTTTGCCAGCACGTCGGACTCGCGGAGGACGAGCAGCTCCTCGCCGTCCACCTTGATCTCGGTGCCTCCGTACTTGCTGTAGAGGACCTCGTCTCCTTCGGCGACGTCGAGCGGCGTGCGCTTGCCCGTGTCCTCGTTGACCTTGCCGTCGCCTACCGCGAGGACCTTGCCCTTCTGGGGCTTCTCCTTGGCGGTGTCGGGGAGGACGATGCCACTCGCGGTCTGCTCCTCCTCCTCAATTGCCCGCACGATCAACCGATCGCCGAGGGGCTTTAGCTTCATCTGATGCAACCTCCGAATTGAAGGGTGGGTGACTCGATACGTGCTTGGCACTCGTAGGCCGAGAGTGCCAGCCACCGCGGACTATAGCTCGTTCCTGCGGTGTTTCAAGGGTTCCTTGGCACTCTGCGGATGAGAGTGCCAGCACCCCTCAGTTGCGGGCGCTGCCCAGCCCCCGGATCCGGTCACGAAGCTCGGGCGGGTTCTCGATTATCTGCGAGAACCGGACGACGGTGACGGTGTCCTCCAGCGAGACCTTCCGCCCGTAGATCTGCTCCAGGAAGTGCACCATCTCGTCGATGCGCCGGAACTCCGGGTTGTCATGCTCGATGTCCCGGGGCGAGAGGTCCCGGACGCGCTTGACCTCGACCTGGTCGATGACCGCGTTGAAGATCTTCTCGCGCGGCGAGTGCTGGTAGCCGATCGTGACCAGCACGCACTCGTTCTTGTGGTACTTGTGGGACTTGTCGCCCAGCCGAATCGTGGCCGTTTTGCGCCCACGACGCAGCTGATCGCCAAATACCGACGAGTAGAAATTGAGCACGCGCACCGGCGGTGAGCCTACCGGTCTGGTGCGGATCTCGACAATGCCCGCGCCACCATCTCGCGTTCGCCTTCGTAGGTGAGCGTTCGAGCCGCCTGCTCGCCCGGGATCCACCGCGCATCCTCGATTTCGTGGTCGTGGTCGCGCAGGTCGCCAGATCGGTACTTGAACAGATAGAAGGTCACGCGCTTGTCCCGCCGGCGTCCCGCGCGCTCGAACGAGTATCTGGTGTCGCCCAGCTTCTCGACCAGGTCGACCTCGAGCCCGGTCTCTTCACGCACCTCCCTGAAAGCGGCGGCCTCGGGAGTCTCGTCGCCCTTTGGGTGCCCCTTCGGCAGGCCGAGGACGCGCTCCCCGGCAGCGGACCGTTTGACCGGGACGACGACCGCCACCTCCTGGCCCCGGACCACCACGCCTCCGGCGGAGAAGTCAGTAGACGTATCGCTCGAGCGCTTCGGGCTCATGGACGACCAGCTTGCCGCGGCCCTGGGTGATGATCCCCGCTCGCTCCAGCACCGCCAGGAAGCGGCTCGCGGATTCCCGCGATGAGCCCGCGAGCCGCGCCAGCTCGGCCTGAGTGG